>JBGAVB010000040.1:0-12093 GCA_044228345.1 Anaerolineae bacterium
AGCAGCAGTTTGACCTGCGCCGCCTCGTGGTTCTGGAAGTGATAGGGCAGCGATTCGTGGACGCTGCCAAAGGCAATGCCCGCGGCCTCGGCTTCTTCACGCGAGCGCGTGCCAGGAAACAACGCCAGCGTGGAGAGAATGATCGGCGGGAAGTAGCCAAACAGACCGTGGCTTTCGATGAAGTCCAGGTTTTGCTCCAAGTCCTCGACCGTGGTGTTCGGCTCGAACATGATGAAGTCAACCTGCGCCGCCAGGTCATTGCCCCACAGGATGTGCAGGGCGCGGCTGTTCTCTTCGACGGTCGTTTCCTTGTTTAGGCGATCCAGGCTGCCCTGGCTGCCGCTCTCCAGGCCGGCGCCGACGTAGCGGAGACCAGCCTGGCGAAAGGCTGGAAAATACTTTTCGCCCTTGACGATCTGATCCGCGCGGGTGAGGAAGGCAAAGGTAAAATCCACGCCGCGTGCGCGCAGCGTTTCCGCAATTTCGAGCGCGCGCTTGGGCTGCACAAAGAAGTTGTCATCCTGAAATTCAAAATGACTCGCGCCGTCCTGGCGCGCCAGCTGCTCCATCTCATCCACCACATTTGCCACGCTGCGCCCGCGCCAGCTTTTGCCTGGGGACGCGGCGTAGAAGGTGATGATGCTGCAAAAATGACAGTGGAACGGGCAGCCGCGACTGCTGATCAGCGACGCCTTGATGCGCGGCTTTTGGTCTATGGGATCCATGAAGCCGGGATAGCTGCCAACCGGCGGCAGCAAATCACGCGCCGGAAACGGAATCTCGTCCAGGTTTTGCAGCAGCGCGCGCGCGGGCGTCAACTTGATGCGCTTGCCCTCGCGATAGCCTAATCCTGCCACCTCCGCCAGGGATCGCCCGTCGCGCTGCGCCTGCAGCAGTTCCAGCAGGGTCACTTCGCCCTCCCCGCGCACCACCACATCCACGACGGGGAAGTCGTTTAGCGATTCGTACGGGGCAAAGGTGGGATGATAGCCGCCCCAGATGATTTGCATCTGCGGCCGCGCGGCTTTGAGACGCCGTGAAATATCGAGGGCGGTGGGAATGGTGGCCGTGAGCAGCGAAAGGCCCACGGTGTCGTACTCGCCATCCAGGGCATAGGCGATGATTTCTTCCATTGAGCGCGGATGATCGCCCCAGTTGCCATCCAGCAGATCGGCGCGCTCGCCGTGCTGACGAAGATAACCGGCCAGGTAGGCAATGCCCAGCGGCTGCGTGCCGCGCCACTCGCGGTTTTGATAGTCCGGCGGGCTGATCAACAGCAGCTTGGCGCCGCTGGGTGCAATCGGATACATCGTTCGTCCTCCACGGTTGAATCAAGGAGAAGATTCTAACATACGGCTTGCCTGGCGTCAAGCAGTTTTGTGAGGTCGGGTGCGGTACAGAGTTTTGCGTGTGGATGACAAGGATTTGGTAAAATAAGGGAAATAGAATAAAGGGGGGAAGGTATGCGCACCGATTTTGATGCTCGGTGGGATGAGTTGGCGGAGGAAGTTATCAGTGGGATGAAGGAGTGGAGGCTGCAGCATCCAAGGGCGACGCTGCGGCAGATTGAAGGAGCACTGGATGAGCGGTTAGGGAAGATGCGGGGTCGCATGCTACAGGATGCGGCGTTGGCCAGTGCGGCGGCTGATCTGAAGGCGGGGCAGGGAGCTGAGCAGGTGCGTTGTGCGGAGTGCGGGGTGGTGGTGGAGGAGCGGGCGGTGGCTGAGCGGAAACTGATTACACAGCACGAGCAGGTGTTGAAGTTGGAACGGAGTTACGGGGTCTGTCCCAAGTGTGGGGTAGGCTTTTTTCCCCCTGGATGACGAACTAGAGTTGCTGCCTGGGGTGTTGACGCCGAACTTGCAGGAGGATCTGGTGCATCTTGGGACATGGATGCCGTTTGGCAAGGCAGCCGAGCAATTGCGGCGTTTCCGACAAACACAGGTCTCGCGGCCGACGGCGGAACGAGTGACAGAGGCTGCGGGGGCAGCGTATGTGGCCTTTCAGGCAGGGGAGGTCGCGCGCATTGAGCGGGAGTTGTCAGTGCCCCCCGCTGGGCCAGAGAAGCTATTCATGAGTGCCGATGGGGCCCACATCCCAGTCGTGGGGGGAGAATGGACAGAGGTCAAGACCCTGGTCATTGGGGTAGTCCAACCAGCCGAGGTCGTTAAGGGAGAAACAGTGATTCGCACGGTGGAGCATTCCTACTTTTCCCGTTTGACCGACTCGGACACATTTCAGCGTGCGACGCTGGTGGAAACGCAACGTCGGGGGGTGGAGACAGCTGGTCAGGTGGGCTTTGTCACCGATGGTGCGGAATGGCTGCAGAAGTTTGCCGATCACCATCGACCGGATGCTGTGCGGATTCTTGACTTTCCGCATGCGGGGGAACACCTGGCTGCGGCCAGCCACGCCAGCTTGGGTGAAGGTAGCGCAGAGGCGCGGAATTGGCTGAAAGCGCAGATGCATGAACTCAAGCACAATGGCCCGAACGCCGTGTTGGCTGAAGTACGACGACTCAAGGCCGCCCAACCCGAATCTGCCGACTTGGCGACGCAACTGGCCTACCTGGAGAAGCGGGTTGGCCAAATGCAATACCCGGTGTTCCTGGCAGCCGGCTGGCCCATCGGCGATGGCGCCGTGGAAAGCGGCAACAAACTCGTCGTCGAGGCACGCTTGAAAGGTAGTGGTATGCACTGGGCGCGGCCCCATGTCGATCCGATGTTGGCGCTGCGCAACATCGTCTGCAGTGATCGCTGGGATGAGGCCTGGCCGCAGATTGTGCGCAGGTTACGCCAGCAGGCGCAACAGTGCCGGACGCAACGGCGTCATCAACGGTGCGCAGCCCGCAACAACCCACCGGCGCCAGCTAATGCACCCGAACCCAGTCCCCCTGTACCTGCTACTAAGACCAGCACTACGTCAACGCAGCCGTCCACTCCGCCCCCGACCCACACGTCACCCGACAACCCCTGGCGCCCCCCAGCCGATCATCCCTGGCGGCACATGCCCGTCGGCCGGGCACGCTTCAACTCGCATGCCAAGCCCCTCGATGCAAAACCTTGAACCACACCCCAAACAATTCACCCTTAATCATTTGACAGTCACGCCAGAAGACGGGTATAATGCACGCCATGACACGGGAGAGGAGCGCCTTACTTCCTCGCCCGTTTTCTGCTGTAATAAACTGGAACCAAGTTCAGGCTGCCGCTCTCGTAACGGCTGTTGAACGGAATTATCTTTTGAGTAGGAGTCTCTGATGCCTAAGCGAACGTGGCAACCCAAAGTCAAGCGGCGCCTGCGCGTGCACGGTTTCCGCAAGCGAATGCAGACCACCGATGGTCGCAATGTGATCAAGGCGCGGCGCCTGAAGGGCCGCAAGCTGTTATCGGTTGCGCTGACCTGGCGCAAGATGCCGCCGAAGTAAGCGTTAAGCTGTTTCATTGTCGGTCCAGCGTCGCTACCGGCTGCGCCAGCCGGAGCGCTTCCGCCAAGTGCGCAGCGCAGGAAAATCATGGGCCAGTCCACTGCTCGTGCTCTGCGCGTTGCCAAACGGATTGGAGCATAACCGTTTTGGTTTCTCGGTCAGCCGTCGGTTGGGCGGCGCGGTGCGTCGCAACCTGGTGCGACGGCGTCTGCGTGAAATCATTCGCCTGCAGAGAGCGGATATGGAGCCGGGGTGGGACGTGGTCATTATTGCCCGCCCACTCGCGGCCCAGGCCGATTTCTTAACCTTGAAGGCGGCCTGTCTGGCGCTGCTCAAACGTGCACAGTTGTTAGGATCGTAGGTTTGATCGTTACGCATGGCTAAGGCTCTCACGCTGCAATTGATTCGGCTTTATCAGCGCTTCATTTCACCGGCGCTGCCACCTAGTTGTCGTTTCACCCCAACCTGCTCCCATTACACCTACGAAGCCATCGAACGGTACGGCGTAGTCAAGGGCGGCTGGTTAGGCGTCAAGCGCATCGCGCGCTGCCACCCCCTGAACGCAGGTGGCTATGATCCTGTGCCGTAAGGATAGGTTGTGTTACTAAAAGGAACCAAGATGCGCAAACTACGCTCGGTTGGCCTCATTCTTCTCCTGGTGGCGCTGCTGCTGCTGCTCACCAGCTGCGGCGCGCCAACCTCGACTGACCCCAATGCCCCACCCAGCGGCTGGTGGCAAACGTTCATCGTTTTCCCGTTGGCCGCGGCCCTGTCGTGGATGCACAAGGTTCTAGAATCCATTGGTCTGCCCTACAGCTACGGTTTTGCGATCATCCTCTTCACCATTCTGATCAAGATCGTAACCCTGCCGCTGACCATGGCGCAGCTGCGCTCCATGCGCACAATGCAGCATCTGCAGCCCCGCATGCAAGAATTGCAGAAAAAGCACGGCAAGGATCGTGAGGCGCTCTCCAAGGCCCAGATGGAGATGTATAAGGAAGCTGGCTACAATCCAGCCAGCGGCTGTTTACCTCTCCTCATCCAGATGCCCATTCTGTTCGGTCTCTACCAGGCGCTCTATCACCTGACCAACATCGGCGAGCTGGTCAAGCAGCCCTTTTTCTGGATTCCAGACCTGGCTTATCCGAAGCAGACGGAAGGTATGCAGTGGATCTCCAAGGCATTTACCGCCGGGCAATATGGCACGCTGATTGGCTATCTGATCCTGCCCGTCTTGCTGGTGGTGACACAGATCATGCTGCAAAAAATGTCGCAGCCGGCCGTCGCTTCCAAAGCCGATCAGGACCCGCAGCAGGCGACCATGCAGCAGACCATGACCTTCATGCCCCTGGTGTTCGGTTTTGTGTTCATCTCCCTGCCCGCAGGTCTGTCGCTCTACTACGTGGTGAGCAATGTCCTCAGCATGATTCAACAGTATTTTGTCACCGGCTGGGGATCACTGAAGATACCCGGAATCAATCTCAACAACATGGCGCCGGCCATCGGCGCGCCGACCGAAGCGCCAGCGCCCAGCAATACCACTGTCGCGGCGACGCGCGAGACCGAAGTCGGCGCTGCGAAAGCGCGACGTCGCATCAAAAAGAGGAAGTAGTTGGCTATGGCTACCCCACACGAAAGCATTGAAGTTCGCGCCAAGACGGTTGATGCGGCGATCCGTGATGGCCTGCGTCGCCTCAATCTTGCGCGTGAGCAGGTGGATGTGGAAGTGCTGTCTGAAGGCAGCCGCGGCATCCTCGGATTTGGGGCCGAAGACGCACGCGTACGCTTGACGCCGCGCGCCAGCAGTCCAAGCCCCGCGCCGTCGCGACCCACACGGTCAGAACCACCCATGGAACCCAAGCCGGTCAGCCCGCCGCGCCCTGTGCGCTGGGATGCGCCCGCCGAACCCAAGCCGGTCAGCCCACCGCCGCGGCCAGTGAAACCAGAGCCGCCCGTCACGCCGCCGGTTGAACCAGTTCGGCCAGCCGTGGCCGCGGCGCCCGTCCCCACGGCTGACCAGCCAGCGGTGGATGTGGAGCCGTCGCCCGCGCCAAAGCCCAAAGTGGAAAAAGCGGCTGTCAGCGACAGTGTCTTGGTGGACACCGCCTCGGAGATTTTGGGCAACCTGTTGAACCAGATGGGCATCAACGCGACGGTGCGTGGACACGCCTCCGTATCGGACATGCCCGGTCGCGATGACGAGCCAACCCTGGTCTTGGACATCGTGGGCAATGACCTCGGCATCCTGATCGGCCGGCGCGGCGAAACCTTGAACGCGCTCCAATACTTGACCCGTTTGATGCTCAATCACCGCCTGCACCGTTGGACCAACGTCGTGGTGGATGTGGAGGAGTACAAGAACCGGCGCGAGCGCACGCTGCAGCAGTTAGCCACGCGCACCGCCGAACGCGTCGCCGCCACCGGCCGCACCCTGGCCCTGGAGCCAATGCCCGCGCGTGAGCGCCGCATCATCCACATGACGCTGCGTGACCATCCTGAAGTTCATACCGAAAGCGTGGGCGAAGGCGAAAGCCGCAAAGTGACGATTATTCCGAACGCGGCCCATTAGCGCCGTGACGGGAGCCTGGTTTCTGCGGGAAATCGGGTTCACTGTGTCGAGAGACCCGGTTTCTGTGAGAAACCGGGTTTCTTTTGGTTTCGCGCCGCCTATGCTACAATCAAACCAGCCAAACCCCCGATTGCGCTGGGCGATGCAGGGTTCTATGCCGAATTTCTTGGTCATTGGTCACATCACACGCGACATCTTGGTCAGCGGTGGTTTTGCGCAAGGCGGCACTGTCACCTACGCGGCCATCACCGCCGCGCGCCTGGGCGCGCACGCGGCCATTCTGACCCGCGCCGCCTCCGATTTCCCCTTGACGCCTGACCTGGACGGCATTGCGGTCGAGCGGCTGCCCGCGGCCACCACCACGACATTCGAAAATCGTTACCACAACGGGCATCGCCAGCAAACGGTGCATACCGTGGCCCCGATCATCGGCGTGGCGGACGTGCCCGCGCCCTGGCGCCAGACGCCTATCGTCCTGTTGGGGCCGGTTGCGCAGGAAGTTGACCCCGGCCTGACCGCGGCCTTTGCCGGCAGCCTGGTGGGCGTTGTGCCGCAAGGCTGGATGCGCCGCTGGGATGAGCGCGGCCATGTCAGCCGCCAGCCCTGGCAGAACGCCGCCGCAGTGTTGACCGGCGCCCGCGCGCTGATCTTGAGCGACGAAGACCTGGGCCATGACGCGGCGGCGCTGGCTCACTACCAACACCTGTGCCCGGTGGTGGTGCTAACGCTCGGCCCGCGCGGCTGCCAGGTCTGGCAGGGCGGTCAGATGACCGCGGTGCCGCCGCGACCGGCGGTCGAGGTGGACCCCACCGGCGCGGGCGATGTCTTTGCCGCCGCGTTTTTGCTGCGCCTGGCCGCCACGGGCGATCCGGTGCAGGCCGCCCGTTTTGCCAATGTCGCGGCCTCGTTTTCGGTCGAGGGGCAGGCCACCGGCGCCATTCCCAGCCTGGCCCAGGTCGAAACCTGGCTGGCGCAACATCCCCCAGAGGCGCAGAGTTCCTTGTGACGCGTATCCTTGCCTTTGCCAATCAAAAAGGAGGCGTGGGTAAAACCACCACCGCCGTCAACCTCGCGGCCTACCTGGCGCAGGCGGCCAAGCGCGTGCTGCTGGTGGACTGCGACCCGCAAGCCAACGCCACCAGCCATATCGGCGTCAACCCGCAGCATGCCATCTACGGCCTGTACGACGTGCTGATTGACCAGATGCCGCTCAGCAAAGTCGTCTCCCTGACTTACCGCGTCGGGCTTGACCTGGTGCCGTCCGCGCCCCGGCTGGCCGGCGCGGAGGTGGAAATGGTCGGGGTGCTGGCGCGCGAGCATGTCCTGCGCCGCGCGCTGGAGTTAGCATCCCCAGGCTACGATTATGTCCTCCTGGATTGCCCGCCCAGCCTGGGGCTGCTGACGATCAACGCGCTGACCGCGGCCGGCGGCGTCATCATCCCCATTCAATGCGAATACTTTGCGTTGGAAGGGCTGGCGCATCTGCTGGCGACCATTGACCTGGTGCGCAAAAGCCTCAATCCGGCGCTGACCGTACAGGGACTGGTGTTGACCATGTTCGACGGTCGCACTAACCTGGCGCAGCAAGTGGTGAACGAAATTCGCAAGAACGCGCCCGCATTCGTCTTTGACACCCTCATCCCGCGCAATGTGCGCCTGAGCGAAGCGCCCAGTTTTGGCGAAGCGATATTGACCTACGCGCCCCGCTCGCCCGGCGCCATGGCCTATGAGGCGCTGGCGCAAGAACTGCTGAAGCAAGAAACGTCACCGAGAGGCAGGCACATGCCATGAGCAACATCAAACGCGGCCTGGGCCGCGGTTTAGGCGCCCTGATCCCCAGCGCGCCCCCGCCCGCGCCGGAAATCAGCCAGGCGTTCGTAGAGCTGGACATTGCCGACATCGCCCCTAACCCACGCCAGCCGCGCCAGAGCTTTGACAGCGAGGCCTTGCAGGAGCTGGCGGCTTCGATTCATGAGCACGGCCTGATTCAACCGCTCATCGTGACGCGCGCCGCGGGCGCGGCCGCGGGCGGCCCGGCGTATTTTCTGATCGCCGGTGAGCGCCGCTGGCGCGCCGCGCGCCTGGCTGGCCTGACCCAGGCGCCGGCCATCGTCAAGGAGGCCAGCGATCAAGCCGTGCTGGAAATGGCGCTGGTGGAAAACGTGCAGCGGGCCGACCTCAACCCGCTGGAAGAGGCCACCGCCTACAACATGCTCATCGAGGAGTTTGGCTTGACGCAGGCGCAGGTGGC
This sequence comes from Anaerolineae bacterium, assembly GCA_044228345.1. GTDB lineage: Bacteria > Chloroflexota > Anaerolineae > SSC4 > Amarolineaceae > Amarolinea. The sequence goes on from JBGAVB010000040.1 coordinate 8,248, forward strand.
GACGCGCGTGGGCAAAGCGCGCGTCACCGTGACCAACCTGCTGCGCCTGCTGCGCTTGAGCGATCCGGTCAAAGAGGCGCTGATGACTGGCGAGTTGGCCGAGGCGCAGGCGCGGCCGCTGGTCGGCCTGGATGACGATTTGCAGGCGGAGGCGCTGGCGATCATCCGCCACCGTCACCTGACCGCGCGCCAGGTTGAAGAGCTGGTGCATCGCCTGACCCTGGCGGCGGCGCCGGAGGCGGCCGCTGCGGCCGAGCCTGACCCGCAGGCGCTGCACGTGCAGGCCCTGGAAAGCAGCCTGCGCGAACGCCTGGGCACCAAGGTCGAGATCAACCGCGGCGTGCGCGGCCGCGGCCGCCTGGTGATCCATTTCTACTCGGATGAAGAACTGCAGGCCGTGATTGACGCCATTGCCGGCGGCGAGTAAATCACACCGCTCACCCGATCTACCACGGAATACACAGACCACACGGAATGGCGTCGCTCCTGTCTTCCGCGCATTCGGCCTGTTCCCTGCTTCATCAACGCCTATCACGCAGACGAGAAGGTAAGCCACCATGCATCCAACCATGCTCCTGACCAATGCACGCATCTACACGCAGGATACGGACTGCCCCACGGCGCGCGCCGTCGCGCTGGCCGGCAACCGCATCCTGGCCGTGGGCGATGATTTGAGTCACCTGGCCGGCCCCGGCACGCAGACGCACGACCTGGGCGGCCGCACCGTGCTGCCCGGGTTCATTGACGCCCACATTCACTTCGTTGGTTGGGCCTTGCAGCGGCGTTGGGTGGACCTGACCGGCGCGCCGAGCGCGGCCCAGGCCCTGGGCATTATTGCGCAGAAGGCCCGCCAGACCGCGCCCGGCCGCTGGCTGCGCGGCGGCGGTTGGGACGCCAACGTCTGGCCGGAGGGCATGCCCACGCGGCAGATGCTCGACCAGGTGGCGGCGACGCCCGACCCCGGCGATGGCGTGATTGAGCGCGATCCGCAGACGGGCGAACCGACCGGCATCCTGCGCGAGAACGCGGTCAAACTGCTGGACGACGTCGTTGCGCAGCCGGGCCTGGACGAGAGCTGCGCGGCCGCCCTGGAAGGCATCCACCTGGCCTGGGCCAACGGCCTGACCGGCATCCACGAGGCGAGCGACACTGCCGAGATGCTGGCCTTTCGCACGTACCAGGCGCTCCTGCGCCGCGGCGAGTTGGGGCTGCGCGTCAACCAGGCCATTCCACGCGTCCGCCGGCAGGCCGCGATTGATTTGGGCCTGCAGAGCGGCTTCGGCAGCGACTGGCTGCGCGTGGGCAGCGTCAAATTCTTTGCGGATGGCGCGCTCGGCTCGCAGACGGCCTGGATGCTGGAGCCGTATCGCGGGCGGCCGGACTGGCGCGGCGTTTGCACGCTCGACCCGGAGGAGTTTACCGAGGAAGCGCTGGCGTGCAGCGCGGCCGGCCTGAGCGTGATGATCCACGCCATCGGCGACCGCGCCAACCGTGAGGTGCTGAACGCGCTGGCAGTCGTGCGCGGCGCCGAGCCGGAATGGCAGGCCGGCCAGGCATTGCCCGCGCGGCCGTGGCCGCCGCTGCGCCACCGCGTCGAGCACGTGCAGATCATCCATGCGGACGACGCGCCGCGCCTGGCGCGGTTGGGCCTCATCGCCTCCATGCAGCCGATCCACGCGACGAGCGATATGCTCAACGCCGACCGCCTGTGGGGCGAACCGCGCGTGCGCGGGGCGTACGCCTGGCGCACGCTGCTCGACACCGGTGTGACCTTGGCCTTCGGCTCCGACGCGCCGATTGAGGCGCCGGACGTGCTGGCCGGCATCCACGCCGCGGTGACGCGGCGTCGCGGCGACGGCGCGCCAGGCGCGGACGGCTGGCAGCCGCAGGAGCGCATCAGCGCGGCGGAAGCGGTGCGCGCCTACACCCTGGGCGCGGCCTTGCGCGCCTACACCCTGGGCGCGGCCTTTGCCAGCGGCGAAGAAGGGAGCAAAGGCTCCATCACCCCTGGCAAACTGGCCGACCTGGTCGTGCTCGACCGCGACATCTTCACCTGTCCGGCTGATGAGATTCGGCAGACGCAGGTCGCGGCGACAGTGCTAGATGGGAAAGTGGTTTATGGCGAGCTGTCAGCGTGAGAATGGCTTCCCATCGCTCAAAGAGTAGATATCTTCCTCCGCCTCTTTGAGAAATGCAAACGCAGTATTGCGGGCTGCGGCTGTCAACCACTCGGTTTCTTCCCACTCATCTGTGGGAGAATAGAGCACAATCACCCGCACCCGCTTGGGGCCGAAGATGGGCAGCAGCTCATCCAGTTGCAGTTGACCGCGCTCGTTCACAGTGCCGGTCAATTCGATGGCCTTCATCGTGGCTTCCAGGGTGACACCTCCTCAAACCGAGCATTTAGATCATCAGGGATCAATGACGCCCAGACCGCACCAGGCCCAGCTCGCATCCCACAAGCGCCGCGCTTTCTGTTCGTCGTAGGATTCCTCGCTGGATCGTCTCTCCTTACCGTCCACGATGAACTTGCCGCCGACGCCTTCCAGGCCAGGATCGGCGGCCGCGACCATGTACGAGGTTGAAGCCTGCTCCAGGGAGCGCGCAAAGGGCATGCGCGCCAGGATCTGCTTGTACAAGAAGCGCTCGACCGGCGAGGTCCTGCGTTCGGCAATCGCCGCGGGCACAAAGCCTGGGCACACCGCGTTCGAGGTGACGCCCGTACCGGTCAGCCGGCGCTGCAGCTCATACGTGAACCACATGTTCGCCAGCTTCGAGTTCCGGTAGAAGACATTGGCGTCGTAGTATTTCTCCCCTTTCAAGTTATCGTAATCGAAATCGGGCGGCTTTCCGCCCGCGTATTCAGGGATATGCAGCTGTGAGGAGACCGTGATCACGCGCGCCGGAGCCGACCGCGTCAGATTGTCGCGCAGGAGATTGGTGAACAGAAAGTGTCCAAGATGATTCGTGCCAAAGGTCATCTCGAACCCATCGGCCGTGAACCTGGCGTGCTTGCCGGGGATTAATCCGCCCGCGTTGTTGATCAAGACATGCAGCGGATAGCCTTTGGCCTGAAAGGCGGCCGCGCACTGTCGCACCGATGCGAAGGACGCCAGGTCGAGCGGGATGGACTCGACGCGGGCGTCCGGTTGGCGCGCGCGAATCCGCGCGATCGCCTGCGCGCTGGTCTGTTGGTTGCGCGAGGCCATGATGACATGAAAGCCATGCGCCGCCAGCTTGGTGGCGGTGGCAAATCCGATGCCGCTGTTCCCGCCCGTGATCATGGCGACGCGTGGGGAGTTGACTGACATAAAGTATGTTTCCTTTCGAATTTGTCGGGGTTGCTGCGGGCGACCACTCGACGCGTGCCCCGCGGGTCAGCGCAGGTCTGACCACGGCGCCGGCGATGGTCATGGTTGCACGTCACGCCATCCGAGTATACCCGTGTGCGCCGATTGTGGGAAATTGCGCATGAGGATGCAGAACCCGCGGCGCGGACTGGCGCTGTCGGCGGCGCAGGTGCATTTCAATTTCGGGGCATAGCCCACGGCGGTGAACTACGCAATCGTTGCCGCGATTCCAGCCCTTGTTTGCAAGCGCCAGGTCGCCCAGTTTGAAATGCACCCGTCCCGTAGGGACGCCTTGACTTGAGACCGGCGAGGACCCCGCGCCCGTCGTCCCGTAGGGACGATTGAGTGTATCCCGTGGCGATAGCGCGACCACGGGGGAGGAGTTCAACCGTCCCTACGGGACGGACACGGATGGCGCGATCATGGCTAAGGTCAGGTGTCCCTACGGGACACGCCCCCATCCCATGAGGATAGCGGCATCACTCACGAGCAGCGT
>JBGAVB010000410.1:0-2684 GCA_044228345.1 Anaerolineae bacterium
GTTTCGACGGCTCGGCTTATTGAATGAGCAAGGCACGCTGTATGCGGTGGACCTGCAGAACGATCCGGCCGGTTGGCTGGTCATGCGCAATCGCGACGCCGTGATCGGGTTTGCCCATGCCTGCACCGGCCGCCTCACGGCAGCCGCGACGACGCCGGCCGGTTTCATCCGCTTCCTGGTCTTCCCGCCTGGTCGGGTGGATGTAGGCGCTGCGCTGCTGGCCGCGGCGGAAAAATTCCTGCGTGCAGCCGGCGCGCGCACCCTGTACGCCTGGCACCCACAGGCCGGCTATCCGTTCTACCATGCTGGCGTTGGCATCTCCAACGGGCAAGATTTCTACGGCTTGAGCGCGCTCAGCGAGGCCGGATACCTGCTCACCGCCCGCGTGCTGAGCTACCAGTGCGTTTTGGGCCAACCGATGCCTGAATACACGCCAGCCATCCGCCTGCGCTGCGTGATGCAGCAGACCGCGGGCAAGCCCTGGTCGCTCCTGGCGTTTCTCCCTGGTGAACCGAAACCGTGCGCGACCGTACGACTGGCCGCGCTGCCGGCGTCGCTTGCCGTCGCGGGCAAGCCGCGCGCCTATCTGCTGGAGGCCACCGTGCAAGAAGACCTGCAGCGCCAGGGGATCGGCCGCTGGCTGGTGCAGCGCACGTGCAACGAATTCAGCGCGCGCGGCTTCGCGGCCATCATCGCGCATGCGACTCATCAACAGGCGGCTGCGCAGAGCGTTTTGCTCCAGGCGGGCTTCGAAGAACTGTCCTTTCGAGGCTACACCTTCGAGCGGCAATGAACCGGGTAGGAGACGATGGCTCAAATCAGCGTGCAACAACTGTGCAAATACTACCAGGTGCATCACAAAGAGCCTGGCTTCGCCGGTTCGCTCAAGTCCTTCGTGCGGCGGCGCTACGAAATGGTCAAAGCCGTAGACGGCGTCAGCTTTGAAATTCAGGAAGGCGAGATGGTTGGCTTTCTCGGCCCCAACGGCGCGGGCAAGACCACCACATTGAAAGTCCTGTCTGGGCTGCTCTATCCAACCAGCGGTCAGGCCACGGTGCTTGGCTTCAAGCCGCAGGAACGGCGCAAGGATTTCCTCAAGCAATTTACCCTGGTCATGGGACAGAAAAATCAACTCCTGTGGGATCTGCCGGCGATCGAATCCTTCCTGGTCAACCAGGCTATCTACGAGATTGATGACACCCAGTTCAAGCACACGATGGGCGAGCTGACAGAGCTGCTCGATCTCAGCCCGCTGCTGACCAAACAGGTGCGCAAGCTGAGCCTGGGCGAGCGCATGAAGTGCGAATTGGCGGCGGCCCTGCTTCATCGCCCGCGCGTGCTTTTCCTGGACGAGCCAACCATCGGCCTCGATGTCACGATGCAGGTAAAGATTCGGCAATTCATAGCCGAGTATAATCAGCGCTACCGCGCCACCGTCATCCTGACCAGCCATTACATGGGCGACGTCACTGCGCTCACGCGGCGCATCGTTCTCATCAACAAGGGCCAGACCTATTTCGACGGCGATCTACGCGGGCTGGTGGAGCAGGTGGCGCCCTACAAGCTGCTGCACGTGATTTTCCGCCAGCCGGTCAGCCGCGAACAACTGCTCGACTTTGGCGAAGTGGAATCCGTGGAAGACATCGAAGCCACGCTGCGCGTGCCGCGTGGGCGCACCTCAGAATATGCCGCGCGCCTCCTGGCCGCCTTCCAGGTGGACGACGTCACCATCCAGGAACCGCCGGTGGAAGACATCATCAGCCAGGTCTTTCAAGAGCAGGCCGCGCTGGTCGCCGCGCCGGGATAAGGAACAGGGGCGGGCCTCGGCTGTCGCCCAACCCCGTTGCATCGTAGGTCACACCTCCGGTGTGACGACGCCATCCGCCACAGAGATGCCTTCCTTGCGCCGGCGCCGTCCGACCGGAAGGCTGAGCCTGCCGAAACGATCATCGAAGGAAAGGAATGGTGGGTCGCCATGCCAATCTTCAAGCACCCCACCGGGCTTACCCTGGTGGCTCATTTCAGCGTTCAAGGCGTGCAAACCTGGGCCAGCCGCAACGATGCCGCGTACAAACAGAAGGTGCACGAAATTGCGGGAGTCAATGCGGCGATGCGGGACCGATACGCCTGGTTCGTGATCTGTATCCGCTGCATCGTAGGTCAAAGCCGCGCACGCTATCAGAATCAGATCCCGGATGTCGAGAACATCCCCAAGCTCATTGTGGATGCCTTCACTGGGATTCTCTATCCTGATGACAACTTGAACTACGTGCGCGGTGTGCAAGTGGAAGCGGAGTGGGGGCCTGATTCGGCCGAACACGCCGAGGTTTGGATTCTAGGGCAGCCGAAGTAACAGCGGAAGCTGTGGCGATCAGCCCTTGATCAACGACGCCTTGCGGCAGTTCATGGAGCAGAACAACCTGGAAGAGGCGCTGCGCCGCATCATCCGCGAGGACCTGCGCAGGGAGGACGCGCCGGTTGGCGCTTGAAAGTCGGCCGCGGGCCAATCAATGCAGCGCGCGGGCGACCCACGCCAGCGCGTTGGCCGGGGTGACGCGGCTGCACGCGTCGCAGCAGACAGGGGCGGGCGCGATGCGCTGCGGATCTTCGAAGACCCAGGCCAGCACACGCCGAGCCGCGGAAACCGGCGCGGCCGGCGGCGCCGCGTCTTGCCGAAAATAGGC
>JBGAVB010000411.1:0-2659 GCA_044228345.1 Anaerolineae bacterium
TTCGTCGAAGAGGGCGTCGCGGGCCGGTTGCGCGCCGCCCTGACCAGCGAACATCTCATCGAACAGCGGCGCCTGGATGACTGAGCCGGGCGGCGGCAGCGTGGTGGTCAGCAGCTCCTCTGCTTCGGGCGCGGCGGAGGCGGGCGGCGATGCGGGACGCGGGCTGGCTCCAGCCTGACCCGGCGCGGCCGGTCGCGGCCAGTTGACGGTCGGCTGCGCGGAGGATGAGTAGCCAGGCGGGGGCGGCAGGCGCAGCGATGCCGGCGCGGATGGGGTCAATGGGCGGCTGGCAGGCGGCGGAGCCTCGAAGCCAGCCGGGCTGTGCCATGCGTCAGCGGGAGCGGACAAGACCGCCGGCGTCTGCCCGGTGGTTGGCGTGGATGTCGCCGCGCCGACGCTGGCCGGCTGTTGACTCTGCCAGTGCTCCACCAGGCGATGCAGCTCGCGATCGGCAACGAAACAGCCCTGCAAGCGCGCCAGGTTGGGCGAGGTCGGATCCATGAAGAGCATGTCGCCGCGGCCCAGCAGGCGTTCTGCGCCCGGTTGATCGAGGATGACGCGCGAGTCAATCTGACTGGTGACGGCAAAGGCGATGCGAGCCGGGAAATTGGCCTTGATGAGGCCGGTCACGACATCCACGCTGGGACGCTGCGTCGCCAAAATCAGGTGAATCCCCGTGGCGCGGGCCATCTGCGCCAGGCGACAGATGTAGCGCTCGACTTCGTCTGGCGCAGCCATCATCAGATCGGCCAATTCGTCAATGATGATGACGATGAAGGGCAGGATGGGCTGGCCCTTGACCGCCAGCTTCTCATTGAAACTTTCGATATTGCGCGCGCCGAGCTGGCTGAACATCTTGTAGCGGCGATCCATCTCGCGCGTGGCCCACGCCAGGATCGGCACCACGCGGTCCACCTCGGTCACGACCGGCGCAATTAGGTGTGGAATGCCGTTGTAGGTCGTCAATTCCACCATCTTGGGGTCCACCATCAGCAGGCGCAGGGTGTCGGGCGTGTGGTTGAAAAGCAGGCTGGCGATGATCGTGTTGACGCAGACCGACTTGCCGGAACCGGTGGCGCCGGCAATGAGCAAATGCGGCATTTTCGCCAGGTCGCCGATGGCCGGCTGGCCGGAAACATCCTGCCCCAGGGGCAGTTTGAGCCGTGATTTGATGTTGAGGTAGGCCTCCGACTCCATGACGCTGCGCAGTGTGACCAGGGCTGTCTGACGGTTCGGAACTTCCAGGCCCACGATGGACCGCCCAGGCACGGGCGCTTCGATGCGAATAGGCGATGCTTCGAGCGCCAGCGCCAGGTCGTTCGAGAGCGCCTGAATGCGGGCTACTTTGATCTTGACATCTTTCTCGACCGATTTGTCCAGCGTGGCTGCGAGCAGCTCAACGATCTGCGTTTCCACTTGATCGGGCGAAGGCTGTTCCTGGCCCAACCGCGCCAGGCGCGTGCGGGCTTCCGTTTCCCACTGCAGACGCTCGCCGCGGGGCAGGCCGCGCAGCCGTTGAACCGCCTCCTGCTGCAATTCGGTCTCGCTCTTGCGGTAGCGCTTCTTGACAAAGTCTGGCCGCAGTCCAAACTGGGTGACGGCCGGGCCGCGATTGACCTCCACCACCGTCACCGGAACGCCGAACGCCCGCAGCGTATCTTCGATCAGGCGAGCGCGGCGCGCCAGGTCTTCTACACTAAGCTCCTGGTCTATCGCTTCATCCAGGATGTCTTCGATGAAGGGCAGCTGCCAGGAAGGTGTGGCGCCGCTGAAGGATGGGATCGCCGCGCCGCCGGGTCGCGACGCGGCGCTGCGGATAGCGGCGCCTGTTTGCCCCGCGCCAGGAGCAGAGGCCGACGCGGCGCCGCGATAGGCAGATGCACCGGCGACCGGCAGGCTGCCGATGACACGCGGCTCCAACACATCGGCGTGGTCATCGCGGGCGGGTTGGCGCCAGGCGCCCAACCAGGTGCGGGCGCGCTGCCAGATCGAGGGCGGCTGCGGCTCTGCGTCCGCGATATCGGTGATGAATGGTGGATTGACGAGCAGCGGCTGCGTTCCTGCGCCGAGGTCGTCGGTTGACAGCGGCTCGCCGCGCAAATAGGCCAGGATGCGGCGCGTCCGATCCAGCCCGACCAGCGTCAGCAGCCCGATGACGGTCAGCAGCAGGATGATGAGAGCGGCGCCGACCGGGCCAATGCCATTGATCAGCAGGTCGCTCAGGCTGAAACCGAGGCGGCCGCCGCCGCCGCCCTGTTCAGCCAGCAGTTCGGGATCCGCCGAATTCGCCAGCAGATGCGCCAGCACTTCGAAGACAAGGAAGAGCAGCCCCAGGCCCACCAGGCGCGGCAGGGCCGGCGCGCGATGGCTGGCAACGCGGCGCAGGAGCAGCCAGAGGCCCACGATGCCAAACAGCAGCGGCGTCAACCAGACGCCGACGCCGAAACCGCGCCGCAGGCCTTGAATCCAGCCTTCGGTCAGAGTGCCGCGCGGCGAAATCAGGCTGAAGAAGGTGATGAGAGCCGCGGCCAACAAAATGACGCCCACGGTGTCGTTGCGCACCATGAATTCGAGGAAACGGTCCATCTGCTCACCCAGGTTGGGGCCGGACGGTTCCTGTTTGGACGGCCGGCTGCGCGTGCCCGCGCCGCTGCGCGCC
>JBGAVB010000412.1:0-2655 GCA_044228345.1 Anaerolineae bacterium
GAGGCCAGGAGCCAGGCGTGGAAGGGATAGAACGCAAGTCGCCACAGGCAGGCCAGAAGAAGAAAGAGAAGGGGCAGCGAGGCCAGGGCGCCCGCGGTGAGTGGCAGCTGCGCAGAATCGAGGCCGGAGAGACTGAGCGCCAGCCACACGAGCAATCCGCCGAAGGCCCCGCTGACGACGATGGCCTGCTGCGGTTGCGCGACGCCGCGGGCAATCAACGCAATTTCCAGCAGAATCCACATGCTGGCGAAGGTCAACAAGTTGCTGGATGAGACCACGAGCAGGGCAGCGGCCAGGGCCAGCAGCCGGCGGCTGTGGACTTGAGGCGTGTTCCAGCCGGCAGAATCCCAGTTGAAGAGAATCTCGATCGCCGTCACCAGGAGGGCAAGCAGCCCACACAGCCAGGCCCATCCATCAACCTGCCACACCATCTGCGCAGGCGGCAGCACCATGACTTCCCAGGGGCGCTCGAACACTGCCTGGTCGGGCATGCTGCGCAGTTGGTACCAGAGCAGCCCCGCCATCAGCACGGATAGCGCGGCAATCCCGCTGTGCCAGCCAGGTTGACGCCAGCGCACGAGCAGAACCAGAGCAAGCGCTCCCGCCAGGAGGGAGATGACTGGCCCGATGGGGGACGCCAGAGTAGCGCTCAAAACCGCAGTTTCTCTATCATAAGGTATTAAACCGATTCTACCACACGGCAGAAGCGGCGCCAAACAGCGCGCGCCCAATTTGCACAATCACGATGCCACTTTTAGAATCACGGTCTGATGTGAGCCACGACCGACCAGGTGGCGAATCAGAAGGAGGTGAAGGGTGCAAAAACTCGTCGAATGTGTACCGAATTTCAGTGAAGGGCGGCGCCCTGAGGTGGTGCTGGAGATTGTGGACGCGCTGCGTCGGCCGGGGGTTTCGGTTTTGGACGTGGAAAGCGACGCAGATCATAACCGTTCAGTCGTGACTTTGGTGGGTGAGCCAGAAGCGGTGCTGGAAGCAGCTTGGCAAGGGATTGGCGCGGCCGCCAGGCTGATTGATCTGGATCAGCATCAAGGCGCGCATCCGCGCCTGGGCGCGACCGATGTGGTGCCCTTTGTGCCGCTGCGTAACATGACGATGGCCGAGTGTGTTGCGCTGGCGCAGCGCCTGGGGCAGCGCGTCGGCAGTGAACTGCAGATTCCGGTCTTTCTGTACGAGGCGGCTGCGACTCGACCGGAGCGCATCAACCTGGCGGATGTACGCCGCGGGCAGTATGAACTGCTGAAGACGGAGATTGCTGCCAATCCGGCGCGCACGCCGGATTACGGGCCGAGTCGCGTCGGCCCGGCCGGCGCAACGATCATTGGCGCGCGCGCCTTCTTGATTGCGTTCAATGCCTATCTCAACACCACGAACGTCGAGATCGCCAAGAAGGTGGCGAAAGCCCTGCGTCATTCGAGCGGTGGACTGCATTTCGTCAAGGCGATGGGGCTGCTGGTGGAGGGCAAGGCGCAGGTCTCCATGAACCTGACCGATTTCATGCAAACGCCGATTCATCGCGCGGTGGAGATGATTCGCTCAGAAGCGGCGCGCTACGGCTGCGTGATCGAACGCACGGAGTTGGTGGGCATGATTCCGCAGCAAGCGCTGCTGGATGCCGCGCAGTGGTATCTGCAGATTGACAACTTCACACCGGAGATGGTGTTGGAGAACCGGGTGACCAGCGCTTGAGCAGGCTGCGGTCGCCAGTGAGCGATTCAAATCGCGCCTGGGCCGCGACAACAGAAAAGGACGACGATCCTGTGGATCGTACGTCCTTTTCTTGGCATGGGTCCCCCCAGGTTCGAACTGAGGACCAACCGGTTATGAGCCGGCCGCTCTCACCGCTGAGCTAGGGACCCGCGGCGACCGCACGTCACGGCCGATCGCGTGAGCGGGTGAAGGGAATCGAACCCTCACGGCCAACTTGGAAGGCTGGTGTTCTACCACTAAACTACACCCGCAAACCAGTCGGGGCGAGAGGATTTGAACCTCCGACCCCAGCGTCCCAAACGCTGTGCGCTGCCAACTGCGCTACGCCCCGAACCTGACCGAGAGCCTATTCGAAAGAGGCAGCGTAGCCCGGTTGGGGGTGTTCGCAAACGAACCCACGGCCCGGCGCTGCGAATTATTCGAACAGGCGCTTAGTATACTGCAAAAACGAACAGCGGGCAAACAGAAGCGGGCGCATTTTAATCGCGAGACGCGCCTTTCCGCGCTCAAGGCCCCCAGGTAATCTGCTCATCCATCCAGTCTGGCAGCGAGCCGGGCAGACTGAGCAAACGCACCGGCTCCGCGCCAGGCTGTGTAATGTACAAGGCCCAGTTTCCATCGCGATTGGAGATGAAAGCGACCCACTTCCCATCCGGCGACCAGGTGGGCAAGCCTTCGATGCCTGGGCTGGCCGCTACCGGCGTCACCTTGCCTGTTTTGGTGTCGCGCATGTAAATGTCCCAGTTGCCGCTGCGCTGCGCTGACATGAAGGCCAGACGGCTGCCCCCAGGCGACCAGGCGGGCGAGGTGTCGCCGGCCACGTCGGTGAGCGGTGTGCGTTGCGCGCGATCCGGGGTCATTTGCCACAAACCGCAGCGGTTGCCCTGATCATCGCAGCCCTCGTAGGCGATATTCTTGCCAGGGTAC
>JBGAVB010000413.1:0-2642 GCA_044228345.1 Anaerolineae bacterium
ATACGAGACAAGGTTGGGCCGTGCTGGCCGCCATGTTCGTGATCTTCATCCCGCTGTTGGGCGTCTGCTATTGGTCGGAACAGTGCGGCACTCCGGCGCTGGCCGCGCTGGGCGCAGATAGCTCCGGCGCAAACGTGGGTGCGCCCCGCGGCGCCGGCGATTCGGGCCTCCCTTGACCCCAGTAGATGACCTGCTTCCACGCGGCCTGCACATCGTCGGCAAAAATCACCAGCAGATCGCCGCGCTGCGCTGTCGCCAGCGCCGCGGCAATGGCCTCGGTCTCGTCCCACACCTCGGCGATGCGCGCTTCCGGCAGGCCGGCCGCGGCCGCCGCGCGGTGAAGCAAGCCGGCCACCTCGCCCGCCGCACGCCCACGGCGGCTGTGGTCCTCACGGCAGAAGAGCAGATCAAAGGTGCGACCCGCAATCTCGCCAATGGCCTGGATGTCCTGGTTGCGGCGGTCGCCCGGCGCGGAGACGACGCCGAGCGCGCGCCCTTCACGCGGCAGCGCTTGCACCAGGTCGGCCACAGCTCGTACGGCCGGCGGGTTATGGCCGTAGTCCACGATCACGCGGAAAGGATGCTGATCGTAGACATTCAAGCGCCCAGGAACCTGGAAGTGGCTGCTGTCGAAGGTGCGCAGACCCTGGCGAATGTTTTCGACCTTGACGCCGAGCGCGCGCGCGATGGCCGCGGCCGCCAGCGCGTTGGCGACGTTGAATCGCGCCAGCCCCTCCAGCGTGGCCGGAATCAGGTGCGCCCACAGCAGCGGAATGTGCTGATGGCGCTCGTAGAGAGTCAGCATCTTGCCGTTGAGGCCATCTTCCAACACCAGGGCGCGGCCGCCTTTGCGCACATGCTCCTGCACCACCGGGTTGCGCGGATCGAAGGTGAAGTAGAACGGATCGCCGTCGCAGCGCGCGGCCATCGCCGCGGTCAACGGATCGTCCGCGTTGAGCACCGCATAACCGCCCTCTTTGACCACCTCCACCACCAGCGCCTTGACGGCCGCCAGGTCTTCCAGGGTTTCGACGCCTTTGAGGCCCAGGTGATCGCCGGCGACGTTGAGGACTGCGCCCACATCCACTTTGTCATAGCCCAGGCCCTCGCGCAGGATGCCGCCGCGGGCTGTTTCCAGCACGGCCGCATCCACCAGCGGGTGTTTGAGCACCACGCGTGCGGACCAGGGGCCGGTCATGTCCCCGGATAGATAACGCTCGCCGTCAATGTAAATGCCGTCGGTGGTGGTCAAGCCCACGTGGTAGCCCGACATCTTGAGGATGTGTGCGACCATGCGTGAGGTGGTCGTCTTGCCGTTGGTGCCCGTGATGGCGGCCATGGGAATGCGGCTGGGCGCGCCAGGCGGGAAGAGCATCTCCATGACCGGCCCCGCCACATCACGCGGGGCGCCTTCGCTGGGCGCTACGTGCATGCGGAAGCCGGGCGCGGCGTTGACTTCGACAATGCCGCCGCCTACCTCGGCGATGGGACGCGCGATGTCTGGCGTGATGAAGTCAATGCCCGCCACGTCGAGCCCCACCACCTGCGCGGCGCGGATGGCGATCTCTTTGTTTTCATAGCAGATGTCATCGGTGCGGTCAATCGCCGTGCCGCCGGTGCTCAGGTTGCCGGTGGAGCGCAGGTAGAGCACGCGCCCCGCGGCCAGCACGCTTTCCAGGGTCAAGCCTGCCTGCTCCAGCAAGCGCAGCGCCTGGTGATCCACCAAGAGGCGGGTCAGCACCTTTTCATGGCCCACGCCGCGGCGGGGGTCGCGGTTGACGATGTCAATCAGTTCCTGAACGGTGTGCACGCCATCGCCCACCACATGGCCCGGCACGCGTTCAGCCACCGCCACCGCCTGCCCGTTGACGATGAGGACGCGATAATCGTGACCAGGGATGAACTTCTCGATGATGACATAACTGCGATGCTCTTGCGCCTTCTGGAAGGCCAGGCGCACCTCGGCCTCGCTCCCCAAATTGAGCGAGACGCCGCGACCGTGGCTGGCGTCCAGCGGTTTGACCACCACCGGAAAGCCGATTTCATGCGCGGCGGCCGCCGCGGCGTCTTCATCGCGCACGACGCGCTGCCGCGGCACGGGGATGCCGACGTCATCCAGCAGGCGCGCGGTCAGTTCCTTGTCCTGCGCAATGTCCACGGCGATGTGGCGCGTTTCGCTCGTCACCGTGGCCTGGATGCGCTTTTGGTACTTGCCATGCCCAAACTGGATCAGGCTGCCCTCGTTGAGGCGAATCCACGGGATGTTGCGCGCCTCTGCGGCTTTGACCAGGCTGCCCGTAGATGGCCCCAGCGCAACGCGATCGGCCAGGCCCGCCAGCTCTTCCAGCTCCAGGGTGAAGTTGAAGGCTGCGCGTTCCGCCGCGGGCAGCGCGCTGGGCAGATCACCCGGCAGCAGGCTGCGCAGGAGGCGTTCGGCCAGGCGCCCGGCCTCCAGGCCCACTTCTTCCTGCTGGAACGAGTAGACCACGTAGGAAACGCCGGTTTCGCCCGCGCCGCGCATCGTTGCCTGGCTGCTGATCGCCTTCGCCTTCATCGCCTTGCTCTGGGCCGGCTTCGGCCACATCGACGTGGTCGCCGTGGCACAGGGGCGCATCGTGCCCAATGCCGGCAGCAAGCTGATC
>JBGAVB010000414.1:0-2638 GCA_044228345.1 Anaerolineae bacterium
ACACCTGCTGGTCTATCAGCGTGAAGGCGTTGAGCAGCCTTTGATTGCGCTGCCGCGGCGCAGTCTGCCCCGTTGGGATCTCTCGACCTTACCGTTCGATCCGGCCAATCCCCCGGAAGGCACCCATGTCACGCCCGACGGCTATTATTGGCAAGGCATTTGGCCCTATGGCGACGGCAAATTCGCCTGGCCGTTGGCGGGCGGCTGGCTTTCGCAAGGCTACAATCGCGCACGGCACCGCGCCATTGACCTCGCCGTGGCGATTGGCACCGAAGTGAAGGCAGCCGATAACGGCGTGGTGGTGCTCGCCGGCTGGAATTCGCAGGGCTACGGTTATCGCGTGGTCATTGACCACAATAACGACTACCTGACGCTCTACGCGCACCTCAGCAACTTCTACGTGAAACCCGGCGATGTGGTGGAAAAAGGCGCCGTCATCGGCGCTGTTGGTTCGACCGGCAACTCCACCGGGCCTCACCTCCACTTTGAACTGCGCGACTTCGGCCGCCTGGTAGACCCACTGGCGTATCTGCCGAAACGCTGAGTCAGCAATGCTGAATACGGAAAGCTGAACGCTGAACGACATTCATCATTCAGCTTTCATCATTCCGCATTGTGTTATGGCTCCAGTACCAGCCGCTGCTCCATCACTTCCTCAACCTTAGCCCGGCTCCAGGCCATCGGATGGTATTCCCCTTCGCGCCACGGTTCGATTTGATCGGTGTAATGGGGATTGCCGGGCTGCCCCGATTGGCCTGTGTTCAGAACCGTCACGCTGCGATCGAAATCGTCGAGGTCAATGATTTGGCGGTAGGCGGAGGTCACGTTGACGAAGCCGAGGGGCGCCTTGAGCGGGTATGCGCTCTGCGCCACCGTGCTGCCGTCGCCGTCCACAGCATACGGGCCGCGGCTGAAAAGCCAGCCCAGGCGTGTTTCGCCCAGCGGGTGCCGGAATACCACCTGGTGAAAACGCCCCCACTGCCAGCGTCGCGGATTATCGCCCACGGTCTCCACCAGCGTCTTGACCGTCTGGGTTAGGACTTCCTGCAGCAGCTCATCCCGCGTGCGGTTGCGCGCCCCGGCCGCGTACCAGTACGCGTCAGGTTGGTCAAGCAGTTGCATTAAGCGATGGCTGGCGCGGCCCTGGAAGTAGTTCAATGGGAAGATCGGGCTGTGCGCCTGCCCCAGATAGCGGTCGAAGAGGGAACCGAGTTTATCGCCAAAGACGTTTTGCAGCAGGTAGACATGACAAAGGGCAAAAACGGCGGCTCCGGCGCTGTCTCGATCGGTGCGGTAGTTCCATTCGACCAACTGGCGCAGGGCGGTGCGCTCCCACGGGTCGGTTGGGTTGAGCACGCTGAAGTAGGACACCATCTGCTGCGCGGGCAGTGAGAGCAGGTCGTTTTGCAGCACCTCGAAGTCGCGCCGCGTGTGACGCGGCTTGCTGTGGATACCATCGGCAATGCGCCGGGCGCGAAAACCGTCCGCCCACTCCAATGTCAAGAAAAATGGAAAGTCATCCCCTGCCAGCTTCTGATTGGCGCTGACGACGTATCCCGAATCGGGATTGACTGCCTGCGGCAGTGCGTCTGCGGTTATCCAGCCTGTCCACTCGTGGCTGCCGCTGAAGCCTGGCGCAGGTACAAGCCCCAAGCCCTGGTCGCGTATCGGGACCAGTCCCACCGTCAGCGAGGCGATGGCGCCTTGATGATCGGCGCAGACGATGTTTTGCACCGGCGTGGCCCACTGCTGCGCCGCGGCCCGAAAATCGGCCCAGGTCTGCGCGCGGTTCATGCCCAGCAAGGCGTGCACAAAACCATTTGCTTCATGCCCAGTCCAACGCAGCGCCAATGGCGGCTGGACGTCGCCCTCTGGCGCGGGCAGCAGCCCATTGATCAGTGGGCCGTGCCGCGTGCTGATGATTTCCATGCTCACGGGCTGCTCCTGCCCGCGCACCCGAATCGTTTCGGAAAGGACCTGCGCTTCCTCCCAGCCGTCCTGAAAGCGGTATAGATGAGGCTGCTGGCTGTGGCGTTCTTCCACATAGATGTCTTGGGTGTCTATCGGCGCGTTGGTCAGCCCCCATGCCAGGTGCGCGTTGTGCCCGTGCAGCACGCCAGGTAGACCCGGCTGACTGGCGCCGCTCACGCGCAAGCTGCCCGCTTCGTTCACTTCCAGGTGATTCTCATACCAGGGGCAAGGCATTTGCACGGCCAGGTGTGGATCGCTGGCAAGCAGCGGCTTACCGGTGGCCGCATGTTTGCCATCCACTGCCCAGGCGTTGCTGCCCACCGCAGCGTGGTTGGCAGCGCCAAACCAGCCGCGCAGCAGATCATACTGACTGAGCAGCAGACCCGCCACCTGCTGCAGCCCCTCCACGCCGGGCGCCACCAACGGGGCGCCCGCAGGATACTCTGGCTCCAGGTCGGCCGTGCGTTCCGGCCCCAAATGCGACAGCAGTGCGGTGCGCAGCAGCTCGCTCTCCCAATTGCCGCTGAGGCTCCAGGCAAAGACGCGCGCGCAGGCCAGGCTATCGAGCGGCGACCAAAGCTCTGGGGTGAAGCGCAGCAGGGTAAATTCGGCCGGCGGCTTTTTGCTGGTGTGGGCGATGATGGCGTTGACGCCGTCGGCGTAGCGC
>JBGAVB010000415.1:0-2624 GCA_044228345.1 Anaerolineae bacterium
GCCAACGCCAGGCAGTTCGCGCAAGGGGTGCTGCCGCGCCAGCAGCTTGGGTTCGACCAGGGCCTCCACCTCCGGTAAATCGAGCGGAAGATCGTGATGATCGGTGACAATGACCTGAACGCCCCGCGCCCGCGCCAGGGCCAGGGCCTCATGCGCGGCAACGCCCGTGTCGCAGGTCAGGAGGACATCCACGCCGAGGGCCAGCAGGTTCTCCAGGGTTGGCAGCTTGATGCCATGGCCATCGCTGAGGCGATTGGGGATGAAAAAGTGAGGCGGTGCCCCCAGGTCGCGCAGACCGTCCACCAGCAGGGCGGTAGCCGTTTGACCATCTACGTCGAAATCACCCCATACGGCCAACCGCCGGCGCTGCCGGATGGCTTGCCAGAGGAGATCAGCGGCTGCGGTGACGCCGGGCAGGTCTGACGGCGGCGCAGGGGTATAGCGCCGCCAATCTAGAAACGCCGCGGCCGCAACCGGATCGGTCAGCCCGCGGCGGGCCAGGATATCGGCCACGAGGGGGTGTCCGCCGATGGCCGCGGCCAGCGCGGGGGGCGCCGTGGTTGTTGTTGGTTCAATCCAATGCAGTTGCGTCATGACAGCCGTCTCCCCCGTTATTTTAGCACGGACAGGAAAGACAGCCCAAAGTACACTGCGCAGACTGCCACGCGCGGCGGACAACAAAACACCGGCTTTGGCCGGGCGGGAGTTAGCCCCCGAACGCCAATACCGGTGTTTTGTCAGCCAAAAGATAGTGCGGAATCAGCCAGCGTCGCGCATCGTCAGAATAACCGGAACAGTCGCCAGAAGAATGCGCAGATCAAGCCAAAACGTCCGATTTTCGATGTATTCGATGTCCAGGCTGGCGCTTTTGTCGAAAGGCAGACTGCTGCGGCCATTGACCTGGGCCAGGCTGGTGAGGCCGGGCGTCACATCTAAGCGGCGCATGTGCCAGTCCTTGTAGTAGGCCAGTTCATAGGGCATAGGCGGCCGCGGACCAACGAGCGACATCTCGCCGCGCAGCACGTTGATCAACTGGGGCAGTTCATCCAGGCTGGTCTTGCGCAGGATGCGGCCAACCGGCGTCACGCCCTGTTTGATGACAGCCGGCTTGAAGATATGATTGCCGTTGTGGTCATCGGTGCCGTGCTCGTTGTCGCCATTCAGATACTGCTTGACGAACTCCTGGTGCGCGGCCAAGTGATTGACGCCGTTGTACATCGAGCGAAACTTGAAGAAAGGAAACGGCCTGCCGTTTTTCCCCGCGCGCGGGCTGACGAATATGACCGGGCCAGGCGAATCCAGCTTCACGGCCAGCGCCAAAATGAGGAACAAGGGCGACAGGATGATCAAAAGCAGCGAAGCCACGACGATATCAAAAGCGCGCTTGACAATCAAGTAAACCCGTTCATTCATCATTTTTCGCAGACGCCTCCGTTGAACCGCCTGCTCGTCATCCGTGAGGTCGAACAGTTCGAGCCAGCCGATGCGCTGGTTCCCCCTTCTTCGAATGCCTCCCTCGATCATGGAATAATCCTCCTCTAAAACAATGGCGTCCAATAAGTTATCACTAATTTAGGCCGCTGTGCGGCCACGGGAAATTGGGCGCTCGCCATGATGAACTCTACATTTGCATTTTCGCTGCCGGCGCTTGCCTTCAAGGCCAGGCCATAATTGGTCTGGCGGTTGACCTGCCAACGCCGCAGGACGTGCGTCACGTCCACGTCATACCAGCGACCGACCGCACTGATGGGCGTTGCGGCGGTCGGACCAAAATCACGATCCTGGCCAGGGCCATTCGCGCCCGGCGCTGTCCAGCGGACAGAACTGGTTGCCAGTTCCCAGGTTGCAGCCACTTCGCTCCACGCACGCTGCAACCCGTAGGCCTGCAGAACCATGTCTGTCTGTAAACTCCGCTCGACGACGTACACTTCCACAGTAGCCGAAACTACATGCGCAGCGCTGGGGAGCGGGGCCAGGCCAAAGCGCAGCAGCGGCGTCTTTTCATCTATCTGCGCACTGCGATTCCAGCGCGCCAGCAAGGTTGTCGAGTTACCCTGGGCCGTCGTTGGGCGCCAGCTATCCAGCGTCGTGTCCTGCTGATCGCTAAATCCATTCCGTCCCATCTGCAACACCAGCGTTTGCACCGGCGGCGTTGGCGTCGGCGCCATACGCCATCCTACCAGGGGTAACCGCCGCGGCCCTGGCGTCGCCGTAGGGGAGGCGGTGGCCGTGAGGGTGGCCGTCGCCGTTGGCGTTGCGGTTGCCGTCGGTGTACGCGTGGGGGTCGCTGTCAGCGTAGGCGTGGGCGTGGGGGTCGCCGTAGCCTGGGGGCCAAACGGACACTGAATCGTCAAATTGAACGGCCCTGCACTGCCCTGGTACCCATCCACCACCAGCACGTAATCCTGTCCGGCCGGCAAGTCTGTCAACGCCAGGCCGCTGTCGCCGGCGGCCACGCAGCTCGCCGGGTCAGCCGAGGCCAGCAGGAAGACATCCAGGTCTACCGCGGGCAGCAGCGACGCCAGGCTGATCGTCACGGGCTGCGGCTCCAGAAAGTGAAACTGATAGACGGCTTCAGGTCCGGTTTCCTGCCAATCGCTGCGACAGGCGTAAGTCGTCACATT
>JBGAVB010000416.1:0-2623 GCA_044228345.1 Anaerolineae bacterium
CCCAAGCCGCTGCGCAGGTCGCACTGGCTGGTGTAGGTGAATTGCCCACCAGGAGCGAGCACCGGCGTTTCGCCCACCACGCCCGGACCTTCCACCTGGCGCACCGGACCAAGGCTGTCCCAGATCGTCCAGCGCCGGCGGGCGCAGGTCGTAAACCAGGCGGCGAATGTCCGCCACCGCGGCCTGGATGTCACCCTTCAGCGCGGTCAGCATCGCCGCGGCTGCGGGCACATCGTAGTCCAATTCGTCGCGTGCGGCATCCACTTTGAGCGTCAGGCTGGCCAGCGCTGGCCCCAAGCCATCGTGCAGGTCGCGACGTAGACGGCGGCGCTCTTCCTCGCGCGCGGCGACCAGGCGCTCGCGCGCATGCTGCAGGTCAGCCGCCAGCCGCTGCGCCTGCCGCGCCTGCTGCACGGCCGCCAGCGCCACGCCAATCTGCCGCGCCAGGTCTTGCAGCAAGCGCCAATCCGCGGGTGAAAAGCGCTCGCCAGGCCCCCGCGGCGCCACCTGCAAGAGGCCAACCGATCGCTGCTGATAGCGCAAAGGAAATTCCACGAGCGCGTAAGCGGGCTGTTTTCCCCAGGTCGCCGCCGGTTCCAGGCCGGATTCTTCGTCCGCGCGACCAAGCGTAGTCAGGCTGATCGCCACGTACGGCAGCTTGAGCGTTTGCGCCAGCGTCTGCACGATGCTGGGCGCCGCCGCATCGGGCGCCAGCGCGCCTCCAAGCTGGTCCCCCAGGTGCGAGAGCACGGCGTAGGGGTCATCGCGTTGGCCGTACATCAGCCGGTTTACTCCCCGCTGTAGACGCTGGCGCAAGGGCTGAAAGATGACCGCCACGACGCCGGTTCCCAACAGCAGCGCGGGTTGATTGGTTCCTGTGCGCAGCAGCGCGCTGAGTGCGGCCACCACGGCGAGATAAAGCCCCATCGTGACCGCGGTCAGCGTGCCGTAGACCAGGGTTCGATTGAGGACCAGGTCCACGTCGAACAGGCGGTAGCGCAGGATGGCCGCGGCAAATGACAAGGGCGCCGCCAACGCGACGATCCAGGTCA
Organism: Anaerolineae bacterium; assembly: GCA_044228345.1. Classification (GTDB taxonomy): domain Bacteria; phylum Chloroflexota; class Anaerolineae; order SSC4; family Amarolineaceae; genus Amarolinea. The sequence goes on from JBGAVB010000416.1 coordinate 1,053, forward strand.
GCTCCTGGCGCAAGGTCATGGCCTGCACCGAGTCGGCGTTGATCCAGCGCAGCCTTTCGAGCGCAAGCGGCGCCACGGACAGCAGCGCGCCGAAGATCAGGGCCGCCGCCGCGCCCAACGCCACCCACCTGGCGGGCAGCCGGTCAGCGGACGGTTGCGTCGCGATGTTCGTGAGGAACAGAATCGCAGCCAGGATGCAGAGCGACAATTGCAGCCGAAAGTAGAGCGTCATCATGGCCGCCAGCCTGCTCATCCAGTCCTCCTGTGCGCGGGTCAGGGCCAAACCGCTGGCCGTCAAGATGCCCAGCAGGACCACGGCCATGGTTGGCATGAGCCAGGGCCGGCCCTGCACCAGCCGATGCGGGCTGGGAAAGACCAGGGCCAGACCGACCATGGCCAGGAAAGCCATCTGCACGGTTCCGAGGGTCAGGGACATGTAAGCTGCCGGCGCAGGGCCGGCCAGGTATTCGCCCAGCGTCCACTGGAAGCTGCGCACCACGCCATAGCTGGTCAGCAGCGCGCCGATTAGAAACATCCAGCGCGCGGCCGGCTCAGCCGGCCGCCGGTGTAGGACGTAACCGCCCAACAGGCAAAACACGACGCCAAATAAGAGAATGCCCCACGGCTTGTGCGGCCAGATCAGCGCGCCTGGCCGCAGGGCGACGGCAACTTCGTGAGGCTGACCGTCGCGCACGAGCCGGTAGGCGACAGTTTCGCCGACTTGCCATGACCAGGGCGCTGGCTGCGCTCGTCCCAAGACGGCTGGCGAGCCGGCGGCCAACGGATAGCCATTGACCGCCACAATCTGATCGCCGACGCGTAAGGCCGAATCGGGCAGCGCCGCCACGACGGTCACTTCGCCGAAGCGCGGGGTGCCCAGCGAAATCCAGGCGCCGTCCCAGGCCACGGTCGGACGCTGGAGCAGGAGAGCTGCGGTCAGCAGCCATACGGCGATGGCGACGGACCAGGTCAGCCGGACCCAAAGGCGCGTTCGCGGCGAAAGTAAGTCGCTCATAGCGCCCCAATTATGGCATAGCCCACCCGATTGGCAAATCACCAGGCTCTAGTGCGGGTTGACCAGCGCCCAGACCAGGCCGTTTTTTGCCGACGCCAACGCCACGCCAACCACCGGCGCGCCTTCGGCGACGAGCATGCCGTCAACCGTGCGCGTTTGCAGCAGCCTGACGGCGCCATCCGCCGCCGCCGTCAGACGTGCGCCCGCGGCGATGGCGCTCTCGCCGGGCGCCACCTTCACTTGGGCCGCGCCCAGCACGGTGATCGCCACGTAGTCGCCGGCCTGCGCAGGGCCGGCCGCGCTGCGCAGCTCTGAGGCGTCAGGCTCAGCCGGAGTATCGCCGGCCTTCACCTGGGGACGGCCGGGCCGGGGCGTCAGGGCCAGGCGGCTCTCGACGACGCCAACGACGCTGGCCGACGCGCCATCGGCCAGGCGCACGAGGGGCATCGCCGCGGTGCTGCCGGGCAGTGGGTCTGCCACACCAGCGACGGCCACCAGATCGCCGGGCGCCAGGCTGTCCGGGCCGCCGACCTGGGCGACGAGGGACAGCGCGCTG
>JBGAVB010000417.1:0-2622 GCA_044228345.1 Anaerolineae bacterium
GAGGGCGCATCGTATGACGAAGGTGAAGATTTGCGGATTGACCAGCCTGGCGGATGCGCAGGCTGCCGCAGAAGCGGGCGCGGACATGCTCGGCTTCATTTTTTATGCGCGGTCGCCGCGTTTTGTCGAGCCTGCGCACGCGGCGGCGATCATTGCCAGCATCCAGCACATGGCCGTGTCGGTCAAGACCGTTGGCTTGTTCGTCGACGCGCCGCTGCGCGAAATTCAGGAAACGCTGCGCCTGTGCCGCCTCGATTTCGTGCAGCTGCACGGCGGCGAACCGCCGCATCTGCTGGAAATGCTCCAGCCCCAGGCCTTCAAGGCGCTGCGCCCGACATCGCTGGATGAGGCGGCCGCCGAGGCCGAATGGTATGCTGACCTCGGCCCGCCCAACGGGCCGCAGCTGCTGCTCGATGCCTATCATCCGCAGCTGCACGGCGGCACCGGGCAGGTGGGTGATTGGGCGATCGCTGCGGCCCTGGCGCCCCGCTACCGCATCCTGCTGGCCGGGGGTCTGACGCCAGACAACGTACGGCAGGCTGTGCGCCAGGTGCGACCGTGGGGCGTGGACGTGAGCAGCGGCGTGGAAGCCGCGCCTGGGCAGAAAGACCACGACAAAGTGAGACGTTTTGTGGCTGAGGCCAAGCGAGGCAACGTATGACAGAAACAGCGTTCAAGCCGAACGCGATCCGCCAGGGCTGGCAGATACGCGCCAGCCGGCATCTTTATCAGAGCCATTGGTACAACGTCCGTCAGGATGACATTCGCTTGCCTGACGGCCAGGAGATCACTTTCACGCAGATCGAGCACCCCGGCTTCGTTTCGGTCGTGCCGGTAACGGACGATGGGCAGATCGTGCTGATCTACTCCTACCGCTACACCGTGGATGATTGGGTCTGGGAAATCCCGGCCGGCGGCCTGGGCAACAAACCTCATCTGACGCCGTTGGCCGCGGCGCAGGAGGAATTGGCGGAGGAGGTTGGCGGCGTGGCCGCCGCCTGGCGGCCCATGGGCCCCTAATACGCCGGCCTTGGTTCGAGCAAAGTGCGCGCCCAAGTCTTTCTTGCGACCGGGGTGCCGTTGAATGGCCGGCAGCAGTTGGAAAGCACGGAGATCATCCAGGTGCGCACGGCGCCTGTGGCCGAAGCCCTGGCCCTGGCCCGTTCCGGCGAGATGCAAGACGGGCAGAGTGTGTTGGCCTTGCTGCTGTGCGAGCCCTGGCTGCAAGCAATGATCGCCAAAGGAGCGTGAGCATGAACCAGGTTTTTGATACGCCCGACGCCGCCGGCCATTTTGGCCCCTATGGCGGCAAGTTTGTGCCTGAGACGCTGATGCCCGCGTTGGACGAATTGGAGGCGGCCTACCTGGGCGCGATGGGCGATGCCGCCTTCCGCGCCGAATTGGACGACTTGCTCACGACCTATGTCGGCCGGCCGACGCCGCTCACGCATGCGCGGCGCTTGAGTCAGCACCTGGGCGGCGCGCAGATTTACCTGAAGCGCGAGGACCTGGCTCATTCGGGCGCGCACAAGATCAACAATGCGCTCGGGTAGGCCCTGCTGGTCAAGCGCATGGGCAAACGGCGCGTAGTCGCCGAGACGGGCGCTGGTCAGCATGGGGTGGCGACGGCCACGGCGTGCGCGCTGCTCGGCCTGGAATGTGTAGTCTACATGGGCACCGTGGACATGGCGCGCCAGCAGCCCAATGTCTTTCGCATGAAACTCCTGGGCGCAGAGGTGCGCGGGGTGGAGAGCGGCAGCAAGACGCTCAAGGATGCCATCACGGAGGCGATCCGGGATTGGGTGACGAATGTCCACACCACGCATTATCTGCTTGGCTCTGCGTTGGGGCCGCATCCCTATCCGCGCATGGTGCGCGACTTTCAGCGCATCATCGGCGTGGAAGCGCGTCAGCAAATGCTGGCGCAGACCGGTCGCCTGCCCGATGCCATCGTCGCCTGCGTGGGCGGCGGTTCCAATGCCATCGGCATCTTTCATCCCTTCCTGGCCGACGAGGAGGTGATGTTAATTGGCGTCGAGGCCGGCGGCCGCGGCATGGCTGGCGGCGAGCATGCGGCGCGCTTCAGCGACCCCAGCAAGGGCCGGCTGGGCGTTTTGCACGGTACGCGCACGTTCGTCTTGCAGGATGCGGATGGGCAGATCGCGCTGACGCACTCAGTCTCCGCGGGCCTGGACTATGCGGCCGTGGGGCCGGAACATGCCTGGCTGCGTGACCAGGAGCGCGCGGGGTACACCTTCGTCACGGATGAGCAGGCCTTGGCCGGCTTCGAGGCGCTTTGCCGGCTGGAGGGCATCATTCCGGCGTTGGAGAGCGCGCACGCCATCGCCCATGTGCTTGACCTGGCGCCCACGATGCGCCAAGATCAGATAATTTTGGTCAACCTGAGCGGCCGCGGGGACAAGGATTTGGATACGGTGTTGCGAGCGATGGGGGAGAGGAAGATTGAAGATTAAAGATTGGAGAGGGAGGGAGATGAGTGATGGATGAGGCGGCTGGAGCGGGCGTGACGCGTTTGGATGCGGTGTTTGCAGCGGCGGCGAGAGCGGGGCGGGCGGTATTCATGCCCTATGTGGTGATTGGGCATCCCGACATCGAGACATC
>JBGAVB010000418.1:0-2601 GCA_044228345.1 Anaerolineae bacterium
AGGCGCGCCAGGGCGACGGGCTTTTCCCACGGCCGCGCGCCTGGCCGCGGCCAGTGAGCAGGACTTACGCGCCAACGCCAAGCTGGGCTTTCGCGCGCCGTTTGTCTTGGGCCTGGCGCAGGCTGTGGCCGCCGGCGATTTGGACCTGGAAGCGCTCAAAGAGTCCACTGCACCGACGTTGGAGGTGCGCAAGCAGCTGCTTGCCATCAAGGGCATCGGCGATTATGCGGCCGCCAACCTGCTCATGATCCTCGGCCGCTACGATTTTATTCCCGTGGATTCGTGGGCGCTGAAGGTGGTGTCGAAGGAATGGCACGACGGCCAACCCATCGGCCGCGCCGAGGTGGAAGCCGCGTTTGCGTCGTGGGGCGCGTGGAAGGGACTGGCCTACTGGTTCTGGGCTTACGCTTGATCGTCAGTTACAGCAGACCGTGTCGCGCACGCACGCGCTGAATCAACATGCTGGCGTCACGCTCAGGCCGCGGCGCGGGGCCAAACGGGTCTTGGATGACCGCTCCGCGATCATGCAGCAAGCTGAGGGTGTTGAGCACACCGCTCGCCAGCACATCCAGGTTGTAGCCGCCTTCGAGCGCACACACGATCTTGCCGGCGCACAGTTCGTCCGCCATGCGCAGCAGTTCGCTGACCAGGCGCGCGTAGCCGGTCAGCGATAACGCCATGCCGGCCAGGGGATCGTCCCAGTGCGCATCGTAGCCGGCCGAGACCAGGATCAACTGCGGTTGGAAGCGTTGCGCGGCCGGCCACAAAATCTGCTCGAAGATCGCGGCGTAGCCGTGGTCGCCGACACCCGGCGGCAAGGGCACATTGATCGTGGCGCCAACGCCCGCGCCGGCGCCGGCGTCATTGATAGCCCCGGTGCCCGGGTAATACGGGTACTGGTGCGTCGAAAAGAAGAGCACGCCAGGATCGTCATAGAAAATGGCCTCGGTGCCATTACCATGATGTACATCGTAGTCTACGATCAAAATGCGCTGCAGGCCGCGTTCGGCCTGCGCGGTGCGCGCGGCCAGGGCCACGTTGCTGAAGAGGCAAAAGCCCATCGCGGCGTCGGCCAGGGCATGGTGGCCGGGCGGTCGAATCAAGGCAAAGCCGTTGCTGGCCTGACCATCGAGCACAGCCAGGGTCAGATTGACCAGCCCGCCGGCGGCGAGGCGCGCAGCGTGCGCAGAACCGGGGTTGACATAGGTGTCAGGATCTAAATACCCGCCGCCGCGCGCAGCCAGCCCTTCGATGCGTTCGATGTGCCGGTGGGGATGGACGCGCAGCAGCCGTTCATCGCTCAGGGGGGTGCAGGGAACAGCTGGCAACTGAGGCAGCAGCCCAGTCTGCTTGAGCAGGCGCAGGGTGCTCTCCAGGCGCCGGCGGTTCTCTGGATGACCGGGCTGGTCGTGATCGCGTTCGTGGGCGTCGTAGCAATAAGCGCTTGATGGCATGGTCTGGCATCCGTTTTGCAGAAGTTGCCTAACTTTAGCACAACTATCTATTCCGGGGGAAATGGAGCACGTATGGTTCAATCTGTTGAGAAACCGCGCATCGTCACCGTCAATCGGCAGGCAGGCCTGCTGATCATTGAATGGCAAGAGGGTCATCACAGCGAATACCCGCTCAGCGGTATTCGCGCAGTCTGCCCGTGCGTTTCGTGCCGCGGCGGGCACGCCGAAATGGCGCAGCCGATCGCGCGCAGCCAGTTGTTTGCCCAGCCCAACGGCTCCAGCGAGATTCAAGGCGCTGAATTCGTAGGCGCTTACGCCATCAGCTTCACCTGGGCTGACGGCCACAACACCGGCATCTATACCTGGGGATTGCTGCGCGGTCTGTGCCCCTGCGCCGAATGTGAGCGCGCCTTTCGCGACGCGTAGGTCAGCGTGCGGCATAAGCAAACGGGTCGAATTCCGTCAGGAATTCGGCCCGTTCTTGCTTTTTTCATTGGACGCCCGCCCACTCAGGCAACCGCGTACTGCGTGAACGGTCGCACCTCAGGAGACTGGAAACCCAAAACGTTCAATTTGCCGGCGCCCCAAACAGCGCACCGATGAGATAGCCGGCCAGGGCAGACGCAATGCCGATGATCATCATCTGCAGACCGCTGCGCGCAGGCACGCCCACGGTGATGCGGGCTTTGAAAAAGCCGACCATGAAGAGCGCCAGGGCTGACAGCACCAGGGCGACCACCATGCCTTGCGCCGGCGGGAGGAAAAAGAAGGGGAAAAGCGGGATGATGGACCCGATCACGGCCGAGAAGCCAACCAGGAGCGCGGTCTTGAGTAGGCCGTTGTTGTCCACCGGCTGCAGTTCAAGCTCATGCGCCATCATGATGTCCACCCAATGCTCTTCATGCTGGCTGACATGATCTACTACTTTGTCCAGCAGTTCACCCTCGAAGCTCCAACCCTGGAAAATCTCACGGATCTCCAGTCGCTCCAGGTCTGGCATCTCCCGGATTTCGCGCCGCTCACGGGCCATCTGGGCATGATAGAAATCGGCGTCGGCCAGCGATGAGGTGTACGCGACGGCGCCCATGGAAATGGACTCGGCAAAGGTGGCCGCCAGGCCGCCGGCAATGATGATCCGAATATCCTG
>JBGAVB010000419.1:0-2598 GCA_044228345.1 Anaerolineae bacterium
CAACTACGGCTGGCTGATCGTGCTCCTGCCGCAGGGCATTTTTGCCCAAGCCGTGGCGACGGTGGCCTTTCCAACGTTCGCCGCGCAGGTGGCTCATCACAACGTGCCGGCGCTGCGCCGCACCTTCACCACCTCGCTGCGCACGATCCTCTTCTTCACCCTGCCCGCGGCCATCGGACTGATTTTACTGGCAGGGCCGTTGATTACGGTGCTCTTGCAGCGCAACGCCTTCACGGCCGATTCCACCGCGCTGGTAGCGACGGCGCTGCAGCTGTATGCGTTGGGACTCGTGGGTCATTCCGTGGTCGAGATCGCCGCGCGCGCGTTCTACGCGCTGCACGATACGGCCACGCCGGTGGTCGTGGGCGGCGGCGCGATGCTCCTGAACATCGTGCTCAGTCTGCTTCTGCTCGGCCCGCTGCAGCACGGCGGCCTGGCCCTGGCAAACAGCATCGCCACGACACTGGAGATGATCATTCTGCTCTGGTTGCTGCGTAAACGGATGGGCGGTCTGGAGGCGGGAACGCTGGCGTCATCACTCTGGCGCACCGGCCTGGCCAGCCTGGCGTTGGGCATCATGGTCTGGGGATGGCAGCAGGCGCCGGGGGTATCCGGCGCCTGGCTGAAAGTGCTGTTTTGCCTGCCGTTGGGTGCAGGTGTTTATCTAACCGTGGCCTGGCTGCTGCAGGCTGAGGAGTTACAGGCCCTGCGTCACCTCTTGCGCCGCTGAACGGCCTGACGCGGAGGGCGCAGCCTCAGTTGCGGCTGCGCAGCTTGCTCAGCAGATTGAGAATTTCCAGGTACAACCAAACCAGCGTGACCAGCAGGCCGAAGGCGCCGTACCATTCCATGAACTTGGGCGCGCCCTGGTTCACCCCTTGCTCGATGAAGTCGAAGTCCAGCACCAGGTTGAGCGAGGCGATGACGACGACAACCAGGCTGAAGCCAATGCCGATCAGCCCGCTCTCATGGATGTAGGGGATGCGCACGCCGAAGAAGCTGAGCACAAACGACGCCAGATACAAGAGGAAAATTCCGCCTGTGGCCGCGCTGACGCCAAGTTTGAAGTTTTCCGAAGGGCGGATACGCAGAATGGTGTACGCGCCCAGCAGCGCCAGCATGATGGCAAAGGTCAGCCCAACGGCCTGGACGACGATGCCAGGATAGGCCAATTCCATCAACGCAGAGAGCGCGCCCAGCAGAATGCCTTCGAGCAGCGCGTAGAGCGGCGTGGTGAAGGGCGCCCAGCTCTTCTTGAAGATGGTCACCAGGGCCATCAGCAGACCGCCGATCAGGCCGCCGTAGATCCACGGCGTGATCGGCGCGGACGAGCCGCCTGTCTGCGCCAGGCCAGAGACGCGCGTCCACATCCAGGCGGCGGCGGCCGCGCAGATCAGAAGCAGAATCAGCGTCTTCTGCACAACGCCCGGCAGGGTCATCACCTCGGCCGCGGGGCCGAGGCCAACAAAGGTTTTCTCGCCCAGGGTCGGATTTGAACTACGCATAGAGACCTCCCATCAACATGACGTGCATCTTGCCATTAGCGAAAGCTGTCTGCGGTCAGGCGCAGGCCATCGCGCAGGCTGACCAATGGCTCCCAACCGAGAGCCTGGCGCGCCAGGCTGGCGTCCAGGTAGGTGCGCTGGACCTCGCCGAGTTTCGGGGGGCCGTAATGAGGTGGCAGGCTGTAGCCGGTGGCCGCTTTCAATTCGGCGAAAACCGCGTTGACGCTGCTGCCCACGCCGCTGCCCAAGTTGTAAATGCCGCTGCCGGGCGCTTGCAGGGCCAGCAAGTTGCCGCGCGCGATGTCGCCGACATAAACAAAATCGCGCACCTGCTCGCCATCGCCGTTGATGGTGACGCCGCGGCCGGCCAGCATAGCCCCGGTGAAGATGGCAATGACGCCCGCCTCGCCCAGCGGATCTTGACGAGGGCCGTAGACGTTGGGGTAACGCAGCACGGTGTAGTCCAGCCCGTAGTTGTGCTGATACAGATAGAGATAGTGCTCGACCGCATGTTTGCTGGCGCCATAGGGATCCAGCGGGTTGATCGGGTGATCTTCCGTGACCGGCAGGAACTGGGGTTCGCCATAGCAGGCGCCGCCGGTCGAAGCATAGACGATACGCTGGCAGCCGTGGCGGCGGGCCGCCTCCAACAGGTTGATGGAACCGATGACGTTGACCGTGGCGTACCTGACCGGTTCAACCACCGACTCGCGCACGTTCACCAGGGCGGCCTGGTGTGACACGGCGTGCGGCCGGTGTTCGGCGAAGACGCGCTGCAAGGCCGCTTCATCCAAGAGGTCGAGCTGGTAAAACGCAGCGATCTGAGGATTGAGGTTGGCGCGCTTGCCCGTGCTGAGGTTATCCACCACGATCACGTCGTGGCCGGCCGCAACCATCACATCGGTGATATGGGAGCCGATGAAACCGGCGCCCCCCGTAACCAAAATACGCATGAAGAACTGTTCCCTTCTCAAGATGCTGCGCCCGCGGGCGCAGTAATGTCGCCTGGACAGGGTACAGCAAAGCCCGCAGAATGTCAAGGCGTCGGCGTTCGGGGTAGGCCGGCGATTGAGGCTTCGTCGTGAGCGGCTTG
>JBGAVB010000041.1:0-12089 GCA_044228345.1 Anaerolineae bacterium
CCCTTTGCCCTGCCGGCGGGTGCGCAAACGACCCTGACGACCACCCTGAGCAGCGACGGCGCGCCGGGGCCGGGCGTTTATACGGCTACGGTGCAGGCCGTCGCCAACGGCGATGTGCTGACGGACGATTCTGCCGGGTTTAGCATCGCGCCGATGTCCATTCGCCTGGGCTTACCGGCTGCAATCACCGCCACCGCGGGCAGCACCATAACTGTTGGCGTAGATGTCACCAACGGCGGCGGTTTGACCGGCCTGGTCGCCGTGGGTTTTGACTTGATCGGGCTGCAAAATTACACGCGCACGCTGGCGCTGCGGCCGGGCGAAACCAGTCACCTGGACTTTGCCGTGGATATACCAGATGACCTGGGCGCCGTGCGCGGCGAGGGAAAGGTAGTTGCGGGCGATGCGACTGGTACGTTCCCGGTCCAAATTGAAGGGCTGACACTGGCTTTAAGCGGGCGCAGCGACCTGCCGGCCTATCACGTCGGCGATATGGCTGTTGTCACCCTCAATGTGACAGACACCCGCAACCTGCCCACGCCTATCCCCTTGCAGGCGCGGGTCAACGCAGCCGGCAGCCTCTACAACACACAACCCTTCACCCTGACCGGCAGCGCCAGCCTGATCTTCACCGTGCCGGTCATGGGCCGAGACACCCTGGTGAGTTTCGGCATCTACCTGCCCTCTGGGCGTTCGCTGCTCCTGGATACCCTGCGCCTGCGTACGATCAGCGGCGTGGTGTATGTCTACCCGGATCGGGATGTGTATCTGCCAGGAGATGCCGTGCTCGCCACCGTCGTCTCACAACTGGAAGGCCCCCTGGCTGTCAACGCGCCTGGGTTTGTGTCCACCCTGGATGTTGTGACCGGCACCCAGGCTTTCAGTTTTACGCTGCCGCCCGATCTCAACGCAGGCAGCTATCAGATCACCTACGACCTGGCCGATTATCGGAATGTGGCGTCGTTCGAAGTACAAGCTGTACAGGCCAACATCGTGCACGCCGATCTGATCCGCAGCGGCCTCGCGGCCGGCGCGCGGCTGGCAATCGCGACCAACCAACCTCTGCCGGGCGCGACCATTGCCTGGGAGATTCAAGACCCGCAGGGCGGGACGCTAGGCGCCTGGCAGCTCGCCCTTGACCTACCCAGCGGCCATACGGATGTTGAGCTGCCGCCACATACCTTTGCCACGTCTTGGGCCGGCACCCACCGCCTGGCCTATACGCTGCGCTGGCAGGGGCGCGACATGGCTTCGGGGATGCTGGCCTTTGACGTGGATGGCGCCAGCTTGCTGGGAATTGCGCCCGCGCGCGCCGTGTATCGCACGGGCGCAGCGGTGACCGTTCTCGCCAGCGCCGTGGGACAGGGCAGTGCGACATTGTCTTATGCGGTGGACGGAGCCGCCGTCGGGCAGCAGATCGTGAGCCTGCCTGGCGGCCTGGGCAGCTTTAGCACGACGCTGGACGACTTATTGCCGGGCAGCCATCAAATCACCGCGGACCTGGCGCAGGGCGGCAGTCATAGCGCGGCCGCGACCAGCGTGAGCGTGGCGCCGCTGCCCACCGTCGCGATCGTCCCGCAGACGATTCCGGTCAGCGCAACCGAACAACTGCGGATTGCGCTGCGGGCCGACGAGGACGGAGCCACAACTTTCTACCGTTGGGATGCAGGTGACCTCATGCAATACCTGGACCAGGCCCTGACACTGCCCACCCCGCGGCGGCATCTGCTCAGCGCGTACGCGCGCGGCGCGGATGGCGCGGTCGGGCCGGTGACGCGCGCGCTTTGCCGCCAGCGCTTGCTACACCGCCGACGCCAACGCAGATGACCGCATTGACGCTTTAGACATAGCCGACGTGGCCGGACGCTGGAACACCCGCGAAGGGGACCCGCTGTATAGTCTGCTGGCCGATATGGATCTCGACGGCGACATTGACATTGTTGACATCGAGCTGGTGGCCGCGCGTTGGGGGCAGGATTGCCTGTGCAGCCTGGCCGATTTCGACGGCAGCGGCAGCATTACCGTCGCCGACATCGAACAACTGGCTGCGCACTGGGAATTCACGCCCCTCGACCCGGCCTGGGATCCGCGCTTCGACCTGGACGGCAACGGCGCCATCGCTGTCGCAGACCTGGTGCTGGCAGCCACGCACTGGGGCGCGACCTGCCCATAGGGATGATAGGCATGAATCCCCGGCAGACAGGCTATCTCGCGACCAGTCCGAGAAGTCAAGCCCAGTTCAATTGTTTGACTTCTCAGGCTGTGCGAAGTAAACTTCTGGCATGAAGCCTACCCCTGGAGACCGAGTCGAAGCTGTGTCAAGTCGCGAGCACAATATGCGTCCTACGATCGGCGTTCTAGCCGGTTGGCAAATCTACTGGACAGCCAGGCCGCTTAGTTACCTGAGCCCCATCTTTCGTGGAATCCGCGTGGCCGCCGCCGACCTGGGCTGCAACTTACTGCTGGGTTGCGGTTTGGGGCCAACCGCGGCATCCAGCGATCCTCTGCGTCCCGCCTGGCCTTTTCCTTCGCCAGATGCCGACTTCGTGCCGATCGGCCCTTGGAACACGGATGGTCTCATTGCGATCAATCCACTGTATTCAGAAGCACGCTCGCGCGATCTGCAGCAAGTGAGAGCCGCCGGCCATCCGCTGCAGTTCATCGGCTCCGGGGAACATGGTCCTACGATCGTGGCAGATAACGCGGGCGGCATCCTGGCCGCGATGCAGCACCTGGTCGAGCATGGACATCGGCGCATTGCGTTCATCGCCGGCGGCCAAGAAGACATGGCGGGTGACAGCGGCGCGCGCCTGATGACCTACCGCGCCGCGCTGGCCCAGTACGGGCTGGCAGCCGATGAGCGCCTGGTGGCCTATGGCCGGCATGACTATGACGTTGGCTACACGGCCATGCAGCAGGTGATCGGCTCCGGCGCCGCGTTTACGGCCGTGCTCGCCAGCAACGATGAATCGGCCTTTGGCGCGATGCAGGCGCTGGCGGAGGCTGGCCTGAAGATACCGCAAGACGTGGCCATCATCGGCTTCGATGACCGGCCGGAATGTGCTGTCCAAGAACCAGCATTGACCAGCGTTCACATTCCCCTTTTCAAGATGGGCTATCGAGCGGTGGAACTGCTGCTCCAGCAGATGAGTGAGCGCATCGAGCCAGTCGAGCCTGTCAAAATGGCAACCCGCCTCGTGCTGCGGGAGTCGTGTGGATGCGGCTGGCGCGAGCCGCGCCTCCATTCGCTTATGCCGCCAGCGCCAGTGGTCGAGCTGAGGCAGCCGTCCGACCGGCCCGCACGCCTGGCGCACGCGATGGCCGAGGCGATCCTGACCGAGGCCCAGAGCTCTGGCTTCGACACTGTCTATCGGTATTGCCAGCAGTTCATCACGGCGTTTGTCGCTGGCGTAGAACAGCGCGACCGGGCGAGCTTTCAGCGAACCCTGGACGGGCTGCTGCGCGAGGCGGCCGCAGACGGAGAAGGCGTCCACGTCTGGCAGGCGGCGGTCGCGCTCCTGGGCAGCGAGCTGCCGACGCTGTTAGGCTCCTGGGAGCAGCCTGCCACGCGTGAGATCGCGCGCGATCTGCTCGATCAGGCGCGTATTACGATCAGCGCGGCCACGCTGCGCCAGCATCAGCAGTTCGTCGTGGATCAGAGCTGGACGGCTGGACGTATCGGCCTCTTGACGGCCCGCCTGCTGACCGCGCTCGACGAGACGCAGGTGTATCAAATCCTGGGGCAGCGTTTGCCCGAAATGGGTATTCACACGGCCGCGGTCGCGCTCTTCGAGCGTGAAGGGGACGATCCGGTGGCCTGGAGTGCCCTTCGCACCGTCACGACGGCGGACCAGCCGCTGCACCGTTACCGGACGCGTGACTACCCACCCGCAGGCCTCTGCGCCGGCGATCAGCCCTTCAGCCAGGCGCTGCTGCCGCTGGTCAACCCGCGCGGCCAATTGGGGTACGTGGCGTTCGATACCACCCATCTTGAGCTCTATGGCGCGATCGCGCAACAGATTGCCGGCGCATTGAACACCGCGCAGTTGTATCGCGAGGCAACGGAAGGCCGGCGCCTGGCCGAAGAAGCAAATCAGATGAAGAGCCGCTTCCTCTCGACGGTGAGCCACGAGCTGCGCACGCCGTTGAATCTCATCGTCGGGCTGGGTGGAATCCTGCTGCGGGATCATGATCAGGGGGGTGCACCGCTTCCGCCGGCCGCGCGCAAAGACATCGAGCGCCTCAATGCCAACGCACAGCATCTCGGACGGTTGATTGGCGACGTGCTCGATCTGGCGAGCAGCGACGCGGGACAACTGCGGTTGACAAACGAACTGGTTGACCTGGGACAGGCCTTGCGCCTGGTGGCCGAAACCGGCCGCCAATTGGCTCTTGATAAGGGTCTGGCCTGGCGCGCGGCTTTGCCCGTCTCTGGGCCGTGGGTTTGGGGAGATCGCACACGCTTGTGCCAAATTGCGCTGAACCTCATCAGCAATGCGATCAAGTTCACGGCGAGAGGCGAAGTAGACCTGGTTGTCGAGTCTGACGCCGGTTCAGTCACCGTGAGCGTGCATGACACCGGGCTTGGTATTCCACCCGCGGAGCAACAAGCGATCTTCGATGAGTTTCGCCGGTCAGAGCGCAGCATCACGCGTGGTTATGGCGGCCTTGGCCTGGGGCTGGCCATTTGCAAGCGCCTCATCGAGCTGCATGGCGGCGCGATTGGCCTCCATTCGACCGGGCAGGAAGGCGCTGGTTCGACCTTCTACTTCACGCTGCCTACCGTGGAACCGCCAGCGCAGTCGCAAAAGGGCCGCGCCGCTGCCCTGAATGACCAAAGCGTGCTCGTCTTGACCAACCGTGCGGGGGCAGGCGAGCGCTTGCGCGATCACCTGCGTCAGCGCGGATTCGAAGTGCAGATCGCGTTGATGGATGAACCGGCCAGCTGGCAATCTCGCCTGGCAGTTTCGCCGCCAAGCGTCGTCGTCTTGGATGTGAGCGTCGCATCCGACCACGGGTGGCGTGTGCTCAGAGCCATCAAGGGGAACCCGGCAACGCAGGGAATTCCGGTGTTGTTCTACGCGCTGTCGCCTGACAGCGGGTCGGTGTTGGAACTGGATTATCTCACCAAGCCCATCGAGTTGGCCGAGCTGACGCGCGCCCTCGACCAACACTGGCTGCTCGCAGACACCAAACACCCGCTGCGCACTTTCCTGGTGGTTGACGATGACCCCGAAACGCTGGAGATGCATGCGCGGATCGCACAAACGCGCTCGTCTGCGACTCGGGTGTTGAAGGCGCGCAACGGGCTTGAGGCGTTGGGGATTATGGGACGCGAGCGCGTGGACCTCGTCCTGCTGGATTTGATGATGCCCGAGATGGATGGTTTTGCGGTTCTAGAGGCGATGCATGAGCGCGAGGCCACGCGGGACATCCCCGTCATCGTGGTCACCGGTCAGACGTTAACCGAGGGGGACATGGCCCGGTTGAACCTCGGTGTGACCAAGGTGTTAAGCAAGGGCCTGTTCAGCCTGGAAGAAACGTTGGCGCACCTAGACGCAGCATTGGCGCGCAAGCGCGATCTCAGCGGCGAAGCCCAGCGCCTGGTGCGCCAGGCCATGGCCTACATCCAGGAACACTACGCCGATCCGATCTCACGCCAAGACCTGGCCGACTATGTTGGCCTGAGCGATGATTACCTGACCAGTTGTTTTCATAAGGAACTGGGGCTGACGCCCGTGGCCTATCTCAATCGCTACCGCGTCCAGCAAGCCAAGCAGCTCCTGCGCGGCACTCACCTGAGCATCACGGAGATTGCCCTACAAGTTGGTTTTTCAGGCAGCAGCTACTTCAGCCACATCTTCCACCGCGAAACCGGCATGACGCCCGCAGCCTATCGGCGCATGTGAGTCTACCTCTTAGATCCCTTTTCCAATCTTCTCGGAAAACTGCGCGTCTCGTTCGCTTTTCGACAAGCTTTCATTCAGCAAAACCTCTACAATAGTGATAGATTGTGGAACCGATCCCAACGCCGCGCCGGGGGGCCGATATGACACTGACTTTGAAGCAGGTCGCTGAACTAGCAGGGGTTTCACGTTCAACCGCGTCACGCGTACTCAATGAACATCCTGGCGTCCGCCCCGAAGTGCGCGAGCGTGTGCTGCAAGTCATTCGCGACTATGGCTTTCATCCTGATCCCACCGCCCGCTTACTCGCCTCCCGGCGGTCTCAGATCATTGAAGCCGATCAGCCCGATGCGAGTTTGAGCGGGATCCCCCCAGGTTCGACAAGAGCGACTGCCTAGCCAGCCTTTCTTCCTTTCGCCGCTGAAGTCGCTCCAAGAAACAACCAGAGGAGGTAGGAAATCGAGCATACACCGCACAGCCTGAAATCACCGATACGCGTTTTTGTTCAATCCCCAGCTATGTCACAAGTAGGAGAAGAGTATGATGTCCAAGAAATTCCTGACCCTCGTTAGCATGATCATCGTGCTGACCACGCTGTTGACCGCCTGCGGCGGCGCCGCAGCTCCGACCACGGCCCCTGCGACGGAAGCGACCAAGGCTCCCGTAGCGGAAGCAACCAAGGCCCCTGCGGCGACGAAAGCAACTCTGAAGGTCCTCGTTCACCAGAATCCGCCCATGGTGGAGTTCATGACCAGCTTCAATGAGAAGTTCCAGGCCAAGTATCCCGAAATCACCGTGGATATGTCGGTTGTGAACGCCAACGACCTGAGCACGGTCACCCAGACCCGCCTGGCCGCCAATGACGTGGATGTGGTGGACATGTTCGGCTTTGCCAATGCGTCCCAGCCCTACATGAAGAACGTGACGCCGCCCAACTGGCAGACCCTGATCGAAGCTGGTCTGTTGATGGACCTCACCGACCAGCCGTTCGTCAAGAACTACGATGCGGCCGCGATCAAAGACGCCGGCTCTTACAATGGCAAGGTGTATGAGGTCAACCTGGGCCGCGTTTCCTATAGCGGCATCTACTACAACAAGGACATGTTCGCGGCCAACAACGTCAAGGTCCCCACGACGTGGAGTGAGCTCGTGGCGGCTTGTGATACCTTCAAGAAGGCGAACATTCCGTGCATGACCGCCGGCGGCAAAGACGGCTGGCCCATCTTCGTGGGCGCGTACGGCCTTATCGGGGCGATCTATCCCGACCAGGCAGCCTTGGTCGAAGGTCTGTGGACCGGCAAGATCAAGTGGAACGACGCCAAGTCCCTCGATATGTGGACGAAGATGAAGATCTACACCCAGAACATGATGGAAGCGGGCGCCAGCGGTATTGCTGGCGACGCAGCGCCTGGACGCTTTGCCTCCGGCGCAGTCGCCATGTTCCCCGGCGGCACCTGGTACGGTTCTGCCATTGACACGGCGCAGCCAACCTTCAAGTGGGGCTATATCCCGTTCCCTGGCAGCGACAACGCCGACGACAACAAGTACCTGTTCGGGAAGTATGATCAGGGTTGGGCCATTGCTGCCAACACGCCGAGCAAGGATGCCGCCTTGAAGTATCTGACCGAGTTCTCGGACCCGGCGAACTACCAGGCCTTTGCCAACGCGGTTGGCTTCATCCCCACCCAGCCAGGCGCCACCCTGAATACGCAGATCGGCAAGGAAGTGGCAGCCTATCTCGCCAACTTCCGCGTCGGTTACGAGCAGTACTGGACCGCACCGAAGGGCGCTGGTCAGTATGCCAACCCGTATGCTTCGTATTTCAAGCCGTTCGGCACCTATGACGACCCCAAAGAACTCGCTGACAAGGTGCAAGCAGACCTTAAATCCGGTTTAGACGCTAAAATGTACCAAGGTGTGTGTTGGCCTCTATAGGCTTCTCGCCCCTGGGGCGAGAAGCCTACCCTGTAACATTCAGAACCGAGGCAAATCATGGTCAACTATCACTTCGGTCGCGGCCGGGCCAGATGGACACCTTACCTCTTGCTTCTGCCCGGAATCCTCTTCTACGTACTCATTAGCCTGGGGCCATCCCTTGCCACCGCCGTATATTCGTTCACGGATGCGACTGGCATCAAAGGCGCGCCGATCCATTGGATTGGGTTGGCAAACTTCAAAGAGTTTCTCTTCATGGGCCAGGCGTCGCGCGACAACTATGACGCCCTGGGCCGGACGCTGCTGTTTTGTTTCTTTGTGACCAGCATCCAATTTGTACTTGGCCTGGTCGTAGCGCTGCTCGTCAATCAGAAGCTGAAGGGCGTCAATTTTTTCCGCACGCTCTACTTCCTGCCTGTGATCCTGGGCGCCGTGATCCAAGGCTTGATCTGGTCGCTCTTCCTTTACCCACTGGGCGGCCCCGTGGCCAGACTGCTGGCATCGCTCGGCCTTCATTCCGAATTTTTTGGCGGACAGCCCAGTGAGGCTTTCGCCTGGGTCATCGCCGTGCAAATCTGGGCGAACCTGGGCACCACGATGATGATCTTCATCTCCGGTTTGCAGACGATTCCAGAAGAACTGTACGAGGCGGCGCGCATTGATGGCGCTGGCTCATGGCAGGTCTTCAAAGAGGTCGTGTGGCCTCTGCTGACGCCGGTTGTCAACACCAATCTGCTGCTGAATATCATCGGCTCGCTGCAGGCGTGGCAGCTTTTCCTGGTGCTGCTGGGTTACCGCAACGGGACCCAAGTCCTGGGCTACCTAATTTTCGCCCAGGGTTTCGGTCAGACATCGGGGAGCACCTCAAGCGCATTCCGGCAAGGCTATGCTGCGGCAGCTTCGATCGTTCTATTCTTCCTGGTCCTGGTCATCGGTATGGCCGTGCAGACGATTCTGCGGCGTAGAGAAGAGAGGATACTGGGATGAACATCATGACTGCGAAACCTGCATCCAACCAGGCGTTCAAATCGAAGCGTACCGACTGGGGGCGCATCGGCGCCTATGCGGCCTGGTGCTTTTTGCCATTATCTACCTCGGCCCCTTGCTCATGCTGGTCAACACGTCGTTGAAGACTCTGCCGGAGTTCATGAAGAATGCGACCTCGCTATCCACTTCGTTTAACTTCAACAACTTCGCCGACGCCTGGACCAAGGCCAGCTTCCCCCGCTACCTGACGAACACGCTGATTTACACGCTGTCGGCCACGGCCATCTACGTCGTCACGGCAGTGTTTGTCGCGTTTCCGATCTCGCGCGGCTATATCAAGGGCGCCAAGTATGTGCTGACCATGTTCGTGATCGCCCTGTTCCTGCCCGTGGCCCTGATTCCTCAGTTTCAGTTGATGTTGCGCGTCGGGCTGTACAACAACCCGATCGGGTACATCATGCTGTTCCTGGTGAATCCGATTGGAATCGTCATTCTGGTCAATTACATCAAGACCCTGCCCAAGGAGCTGGATGAGGCCGCAGCGATGGACGGGTGCGGATACATGCGCTTTGTGCTTTCGGTGGTCTTTCCGTTGATTCAGCCGGCGGTTGCCACGGTGGCAGTGCTGCATGCCATTGGCATTTGGAACGAGCTGATTCTACCCACGATCTACCTGACCAATAAGGCCTACTATCCCATCACGCGCGGCATGATCGTGTTCCAGGGCGTTTACGGCAGCAATTGGCCGACGTTAGCGGCCGCGGTCTTGATCATGACGCTCCCGATGGTAATCATCTTCCTGGTCTTGCAGCGCTACATCGTCTCAGGTCTGACCCAAGGGGCCGTCAAGGGCTAAGCTCAGCGGCTCACCTGACCAAAAGGAACTTCGAAGATGACATTCCAACCCTGGCAGCTCGTCTGGCACGATGAATTCGATGGCGCTGAGATTGACCGCACACGCTGGTGTTTGGAAACTGGTTCCCCGGGCGCAAGCAACGCTGAGATGCAAATCTACACGGACCGGCCCGAGAACCTGCGCCTGCAAAACGGTATGTTGGTGATCGAAGCCCGGCAAGAGCTGCTTCAGGGTTATCGTTACACGTCTGGGCGTCTGTCAACCTGTGGGTTGCATGCCTGGACGTATGGCCGGTTCGAGGCCCGTCTCAAACTCCCGTTTGGACAGGGCCTCTGGCCGGCTTTCTGGATGCTTGGCGATGACGTTGCCGAGACAGGCTGGCCCGAGTGCGGCGAGATTGACATCATGGAAGCGAAGGGCAAAGCGCCGGACATGGTGCGCGGCACAATCCACGGGCCGGGCTATTTCCGCGACGACAGCATCGGCCTGGATTATTTCTTGAAAGGTCAGCGCTTCGCAGACGACTTCCACCTGTTAGCCCTCGAGTGGGAGCCAGATCAGCTCCGCTGGTACGTGGATGACAAGCTGTACAACACCCTCACCCCAGGGGATGTACCGGGGAAATGGGTGTTCGATCACCCATTCTACATCATCCTCAACGTCGCCGTGGGCGGTTTCTGGCCCGGTTTTCCCGATGAGACCACAACCTTCCCGCAGTTCATGCTGGTGGACTTCGTGCGGGTCTACCAGCGGCGATAGGCTCATAGACTGCGTTTCTGGGGACGGAGGACGACGAACATGAAGAGCGCGCTCAACTCGATTCTGCTCGCAACGGCCCTGATCGTGGCATTAACTGGCTGCGGGGCCGCACCCCAACCGCCCACCGCCACTCCTATCCCGGCGCCGCCTGGTTGGAAGCTGGTTTGGCACGACGAATTCGACGGCGCTGCCATCTCCAGCTCCAACTGGACCTATGACATTGGGGGCGGCGGTTGGGGAAACGGCGAGGCCGAATTCTACACTGCGCGTCCTGAGAACGCGCGCGTGCAGGATGGCATGCTCCGCATCGAAGCCCTGAAGGAGAAATACGAAGGCTCCTATTACACCTCGGCCCGCTTGAAGACCCAGGGACTCCAGTCTTTCCAGTACGGGCGGATCGAGGCGCGGCTCAAAGTACCCAGCGGTGCTGGCTTGTGGCCCGCGTTCTGGATGCTTGGCGCGGACTTCGATGGAAAGAACTGGCCCGACTGCGGCGAGATTGACATCATGGAGTACGTTGGGCGCGAGCCTGATCTTATCATGGGCACCGCGCACGGCCCTGGCTATTCGGGCGCTTTGGGTTTCACCAAATGGAACCGGCAAAAATACAACATTGCCGATGAATTCCACACCTACGCCATCGAGTGGAAAGCCGACCAGATTGATTGGTTTTACGATGGCGCCAAGTATCACACGCTCACCCGCGCCGATGTCGGCGACCGGAAGTGGGTCTTCGACCACCCCTTCTTCATCATCGTCAATCTGGCCGTTGGCGGCCAACTCGCCGGCATGATCGGCCTCAATACCGCCTTCCCCGCGCAGCTGCAAGTGGACTACGTGCGCGTATTCCAGGCTTCTACCCCATAAAACCCCGTCGTTACGTTTGGAAGATAGGAAGCGAAATGAAAATCCAAAGATGGCTCATTGCTGCTCTGCTCATTGCAGGCATTGTATCGCAATTCGCGATGCATCCGCCGTTCGCTGTCCCCACAGCGGCTGCGGGACGACCTGCCTCAGTCACTTGGCCGACCATCACGTTCGATGATGCGGCGATCACCTACACGCTGACCGACTTCGGCGGCACCAGTTCGAGCGTGGTCCTCGACCCCGCAGGCGGCTCCAACAAGGTGGCGAAGATCATCAAGACGCTGGCTGCTCAGTTGTGGGCCGGCACCACGATCTCGACCGGATCGAACTTCTCAGTGCCGCCAATCCCGTTCTCGGCGACGGACAAGATCATGACCATGCGGGTCTGGGCGCCGGCTGCCGGCATCCCGATCCGGCTGAAGGTGGAAGACGCGTCCGACCCGACGAAGAGCTGTGAAACCGAAGCGGTCACGACAGTGGCCAATGCCTGGCAGACCCTGACCTTCAACTTTGCCAACCAGGCCCCGGGCACCGCGGCTTTGAACCTGGCGTACACCTACAATAAGGTGTCGGTGTTCCCCAACTTTGGCTTGACCGGCGCGCAGATCGGCGCTGACACGACCTACTACTTCGACGACCTGGCCTTCACAGCGTCAGCACCTACGACGCCGACGCCCACACCGCCGCCAGCCAGTTGGTCGCCCATCACGTTCGATGATCCGGCGATCACCTACACGCTGACCGACTTCGGCGGCACCAGTTCGAGCGTGGTCCTCGAC
>JBGAVB010000420.1:0-2579 GCA_044228345.1 Anaerolineae bacterium
GATGGGCTGAATCTGACCCCGGTGATGAGCACGCGCGCACTGCACGAGGGCCTCAAGATGGTCGAGGTGCCTATTGCTTACAGCGAACGACAGGGTCGTTCCAAGCTCAGCGTGGTGCGCGACGGGATGCGCTTTGCCCAATCCATCGTCTGGACGGCGCTGACCTACAACCCGGTGCGGCTGCTGGGCATGATTGGCCTGGTCAGCCTGGCCGTGACCGTCGTCGTGGCGCTGTGGATCGTCACGCAGCGTCTGCAGGGGATCACAACGCTGTCGCCGTGGGGCGTCTTTGCCCTGTTCGCGGGCGCGGTCATGGGCGTGGCTGGGGTGAGCATCTTCCTCCTGGGCGTCATGTTCAACTACCTGGTGGCGATCTTCTACAAACAGCCTATCCGCCAGGGCCTTTTTGGCAAACCGATCTTTCAGCCGCCCCTCGATCGGCACTTCTGGTGGTTGGGGCTACTGGCCCTGCTGGCAGGATTGGCCCTGGCGCTTGCCAGCCTGGTTCTCAGTCTGCAGGGCTGGCCCGCGGATCGGCTCTGGTTTTGGCAGCTCGGCGCGGCCATGAGCGCCATCATCGGCGTGCAGCTCGTCATTGGCTGGTTCATCATGCGCGCGCTGGAAGAGCTGAGCCAGCGCGAAATACGCATCGCCGGCGATATGGTGGGCAATGGCAAGTAAGACGCTTTCCGGCCGCCGCCAAACGCTTCATCGTGCGGCCACACCCATTTTCATATTCATCCACCCTGACATCGGAAGGTAACGAATTCTATGCCAGAAGCACCGCTGCCCACCCCTTCGCAGACCGACATACCGTCCGAGCTGCGCGTCAACCTCGGCACCCGCCGCATTCCGCCGCTGCCGGCCGCACGTTTTCCTGACGCCGGGACGCTCGTGCAGACGTTGACGTCGTCCAGCCGGCCGGCCGGCTCGGTGGACATCCTGCTGGTCAACCCACCCGCGCCCGATGGCGGCATCTGGATCCGCAGCCAGCACCGCGTGGGCCGGCGCAGCCGCGAAAATATGATCTGGCCGCAGGTCAGCCTGGCGCAGTTGGCCGCGATCCTCGTCCCTGATTACACGGTCGAGATCGTGGATTGCATCGCGACCCGCATGGACTGGCCGACCTTCGAGAAGCTGTTGGATCAAAAACGGCCTCAATACTACCTGACGCAGGTCACCGCGCCGACCCTGCGCAACGACATGCACGGCGTCTTCGTGGCCAAGGCGCTGGGCGCCAAGACCATCGCCTTCGGCACCCACGTCACCCCACTGACCCTGGAGACCATGCGTCCCTTCCCTGCGCTCGATTTTATCCTGCGCGGCGAACCGGAGCTGACGCTGCGCGAGCTGCTCGACACGCTCTCTAGTCTTCAATCTTCAATCCTCAATCTTCAATCCATCCTCGGTCTGGCCTGGCGCGACCGTGGCGAGATCGTCATCAACCCCGATCGGCCGTTCATTGCCAACCTGGATGACCTGCCCATTCCGCTCCATCACCTGCTGCCGCTCAACCAACAGCGCATGCCGATGATCAAAGGGCCGTTTACTTTCATTGTCACCAGCCGCGGCTGCCCGGCCGGCTGCAAGTTCTGCATCAAGCACGTCTCCTACCAAACCAGCGTGCGCGTGCGCTCGCCGCACTTAATCCTGGAAGAATTGAAAGTGCTTTCCGATCTCGGCATCCACCACGTGCATATGTACGCCGACCTATTCACCGTCAATCGCCAGCAGGTGGTCGAACTGTGCCGCTTGATCATCGCCAGCGGCTTGAAGGTCAAATGGACGTGCAACAGCCGCGTCGATTATGTGGATGAAGAGATGCTGCGCTTGATGGGCCAGGCCGGCTGCTGGTACATCTCTTGGGGCATCGAAAGCGCCAATGAGAGAATCCTCAAAAGCATCCGCAAAGGCTACCGCAAGGAGCACGTTGTGCAGGCGCTGACCTGGGCCAGGGCGGCCGGCATTCACAATTGGGGCTATTTCATCATCGGCTTGCCGGGCGAAACCGAGGACTCGATCCAGGAGACGATTGCCTACGCCAAATCGCTGCCCCTGGACATCTGCCTCTTCCACATCGCCGCGCCCTATCCTGGCACGCCGTTTTTCTACGAAGTGGTGCAGAACGGCTGGTTCCGGCCGGGCACGAATTGGGAAGAGGTGGACATGGATCAGTCCACCGTGCTCGACTATCCTGGCCTGCCGGCCGAGCGGCTGGAATACTGGCAGAAGCGCGCGACGCGCGAGTGGTCGCTGCGCCCAGGGCCGATGCTCACTTTCCTCAAGGGCATGAATTCCTGGGAAGGCTTCAAGAGCGCGCTCAGCGTCGGTTTTCAGACGCTGAAGTTCATGCGCAGTTAACCGATGCAGCTCGCATGACGACCACGGGCCAGCCCGCAGAAACTGGCGCTGAAGCCGCGCCGACCGTGGCCGTTGCCATTCTGGCGCTGCCGCTGCTCGCCGGCGCGCTCTGGTATGTCAGACCCGCGCTGGGGCCGTGGCCCCTGCTGTTGATCGGCCTGGGGTTGACGGCGCGGCGCTTGACCAACGCGGCGCCGCACGCGCGCCTGGGAGCCATG
>JBGAVB010000421.1:0-2560 GCA_044228345.1 Anaerolineae bacterium
GTGAATTCTGGCGGCAGCTGTTGGCCGGCTTCGAGCATCTGCCGCACCTGGGAACCGCTCAGAACGACGTGATACTTCTTGTCATGTGGGCAAATCTTGGGCGAAACAATCGTGCCGCACTGCGTGCAGAAGAAGGCGTGTTCGAAGAACAGCGGCGTGATCGCCAGTTCGTGGGGCAAGAACTCGTCAAAGATGTAGTGAGCGTCATAGGTGCCGTAATAACGGCCAACACCAGCATGGTCACGGCCCACGATGAAATGAGTGCAGCCGTAGTTCTGCCGCGCAATGGCGTGGAAAATGGCTTCGCGCGGCCCGGCATAGCGCATTGCCGCCGGATAGACGCCTAAGAGCACGCGCTCGGGCGGGTAATAGTCGCGCAAAATGGCCTGATAGCTTTCAATGCGCACATCGGCCGGAATATCATCGCTCTTGGTCTCGCCCACAAGCGGATGCAGAAACAAGCCATCCACAATTTCCAGGGCAACCTTCTGGATATATTCGTGGGCGCGATGAATGGGGTTGCGCGTTTGGAAGGCCACAATTCGTCGCCAGCCGTTGGCCGCAAACAAGCGACGCGCTTGCGCCGGGTCATGTCGCAGCTCGGGGAACTCGAGCACATGGGGGCGGTTCAACAGAAAAACCTGGCCGGCCAGCAGGACATCACCCTGCGCATAGAGGCGCGCCACGCCTGGATGCGCCGTCTCCGTGGTTCGGTAAACCTTGGCCGCTTCATCTTCTTTGTCATAGCCGAATTTCTCGGCTAATTCCAAAATGCCCATCAAATGATCGGCGCCTTCGGCGGTGCGCTCGACCAGGGCAATTTCTTGACCTTCGTGGAGGGTGTCAGCCTGCTCGCTGGTCACGGCCAGCGTCACTGGGATCGTCCAGGCCAGCCCATTGGGCAAGCGCATATCGTCCAACACCGTCTGGTAGGTCAGCTTATCCATGAATCCGGTCAGCGGGCTAAAAGCGCCTACGGCAATCATCTCCAGATCGGAAACGGCCATCGGCGAGAGGTAAACTTTGGGGAGGGATTGGGCGCGCTCAAGCGCAGCTTCGCGTACGACGCCGCGCAGCACCCGATCCACCAAAACGCCGCCATGGGGCGTTATCTGGCGAATCGCAGCAGCCATCATGATTGAACTCCTTGAAGCACAAGCCGTCAGCACGCGGCAAGGAGCCAACGACCAGCGGCCAAAATAATACGCCAGGCAACCTGGCGCATGTGTGGGCAGTATAGCAAAGGGGCTAGGGGCTGTCAAATCAATCGGATAGGTTAGGCAGGCCGCTGTTCACAGTCACGTCAGTAGGCAAAGGGTTTTGGCTTTTCACTTGCAGGGTGTTATAATTTGCACCAGATTTTGGACGAGGCGCAGCAGTGACCTTCGAAAACATGCCTGAACAAACTGAAAACCAGACGCCAGCGGCCGAAGCAACCACGGGCCGTCCCAGCGAGGGGCCATCTGCCTGGCAGGTTCCGTATTCATCGAATGAACCAGCGCCGGCCGTCGCGGTTGACAGTCCGCCCCTCGCGGCTGCCTCTTTCCCAGTCAGCGACAGCGGCCGCACGACGACCGTGAGCGGCATCTTACGCGAGTTGATCGAGACCGTCGTTCTGACCCTGGTCATCTTCTTCCTGGTGCGCACGGTCATGCAAAACTACCGCATTGACGGCATCAGCATGGAGCCGAACTTTCAGAACGGCCAGTTTCTCATCATCAATAAGCTATCCTACAAACTTGGACAACCGCGGCGGGGCGATGTGATTGTATTTCATTACCCACGTGATCCCTCGCGTGACTTTATCAAGCGCGTGATCGGCCTACCGGGCCAAACCGTTGAGGTGCGCAGCGGCCAGGTCATCATAGACGGCAAGCCCATTGATGAGCCTTACGGGCCGGCGCCTGGTTCTTACGATGCGCCGCCAACCCTGGTGCCGCCCAACGAGCTTTTTGTCCTGGGAGACAACCGCAACAACTCCAGCGACTCGCATAGTTGGGGCTTGCTGCCGATGGACAAGGTGATTGGCCGCGCCATTGTGTCGTATTGGCCGCCCAGTGAATGGCGCATCATCAGCAACCCGGTGGCGGCCAGCCCTTGAGATGCGCCGCCGCGCGCCGCAGTCTCGCGCGCAGCGACGCCGGTATGCACGGTCATCCGTCATGCCCCAAAGATCAACCCTAAAGATTCCTTCACCCGAAGATGTCGAGGCGCCATGGCTGCCACGGAGACGAACCGCCAGCAAGACCACCCAAACGGTCATACCAGTGTGTCCGGTCGCGCGGTGCTGTCGGCCGCGGCGGTGCAGAACACAGCCATCGGCGCTGAATTGTGGGTGGCGCCCGATACGTTGATCACGCCCCTCGCCCGTGAAGAGGCCGAACGCCGGCGCATCACCCTGCGCGTGGGGGTGCAGGCGCCCACTGCGCCCCAGCCCGCGCAAGATTCGACCTCCCCTGCTGATCTGGCGCGCCACGTGGCCCTGGGCGCGGATCACGGCGGTTTTGAACTCAAGACACTCCTTCATGCCTACCTGGTTGAATTGGGCTATACGGTCAGT
>JBGAVB010000422.1:0-2553 GCA_044228345.1 Anaerolineae bacterium
CCGACGGCGCGAGCCCGTCGACCATCCAGGCCAACATGAAGATCTGGCTCGCCCGGATCGAGAAGGAGTACGGCCGGAAGCCGCTCATCTACACCGCGGCGTTCATCGGCGAGATCGTGCGCGCGGGCATTCAAGCCGTTTCCGCGGGCCAGCGTGAAGCCGCGCGCGCCCTGGGATTGAACAGCAGCCAAATGCTGCGCTTGATCATCTTTCCGCAGGCGCTGCGCGTCATCGTCCCGCCGCTAACGAGCCAATACATCAACCTCATCAAAAACTCGACCCTGGCCGTCGCTATCGGCTTCCCCGACCTGTTTGCGATTTCGGGCACAGTCATCAACCAAACCGGCCGTGCGGTCGAGATGATCGCCATCATCATGAGCCTCTACCTGGCCATTAGCCTGCTGACGGCTGCGGCCATGAATTGGTATAACCAACGGGTGCGCCTGGTGGAGCGTTGACCATGAGCTTTTCACGAACGAGCACTGCAGTCTTGCCGCCTCCCTCTGAGCGTTACTCGGCGCTGGCCTGGCTGCGCAAGAACCTCTTTAGCACCTGGTACAATACGCTGTTCACGCTGGCCGCGCTCTACCTCATCGTCGTCGGGGGCCGTGGGTTCTTGACGTGGGTTTTTACGCAGGCGCGTTGGGCCGTCATCACCGCCAATCTACGCCTGTTCATGGTGGGCCAATACCCGGCGGTTCACATTTGGCGCGTTTGGTGGTGCATCGGCATCCTGGCCTTGATCATCGGCGTCACCTGGGGCATCTGGCTGTATGGCCGTCGCCTACCGGGCCTGCTGCTGGCAGTGATCCCGTTTTTCTTGATGCTGCTGCCGGCCGCGTTGGTCAACCGCGCCGCATTGGCAGCCGTGGGCGCCGCGGGCCTCGTGGGCTTTGCCATTGGTCGCCTCAACCCAACCCTGACGCGCCGCGCGGTTCCCATCCTATGGGTCATCTACTTCCCCCTGGTCATCGTGCTCATCAGCGGCTTTGGCGGCGACAGCGGCGTGCTCCCGCCAGTGCCAACCAATTTGTGGGGCGGTCTGCTGTTGACCTTTCTGCTGACCGTGGTCGGGATCGTACTCTCCTTTCCCATGGGCGTCTTGCTGGCGTTGGGTCGCCGATCGCGCCTGCCGATCATCAGCGCGCTGTCCGTCGCCTTCATCGAACTGGTGCGTGGGGTGCCGTTCGTCAGCATCATCTTCATGTCGCAGTTAATGCTGCCGCTCTTTTTGCCCGACGGGGTGACGATTGACCGGGTTATTCGCGCCATGGCCGGCGTGACCATTTTTAGCGCCGCCTACCTGGCAGAAAACGTGCGCGGCGGTTTACAGGCGATCCCGCAAGGCCAGATTGAGGCCGCGCACGCCTTGGGGCTGAGGGGCTATCAGACTACGCTGCTCATCATCCTGCCCCAGGCGCTGCGGGCCGTCATCCCGGTGCTGGTAGGTCAGTTCATCGCCCTTTTCAAAGACACATCGCTGGTTGTCATCGTGGGCCTGCTGGAGCTGCTCGGCATTGCCAAGACCGTACTCGCGCAACCGGATTTCTTGGGCCTTCAGGCCGAGGTTTATCTATTCATTTCAGTGATTTACGGCATCTTCTGTTTTCTGATGTCTGCGATCAGCCAACGCCTGGAAACCGCGCTGGGCGTTGGCGCGCGCTGAGTCGCGCGTACCAATAAAGGAGTGACCAACATGACAAGTCAGGCAACAACCGGTGCGAACCATCCGATCATCGTTTGCCGGGACGTTCACAAATGGTACGGACAATTTCATGCGCTGCGCGGCATCAGCCTGGAGGTCAACCAAGGCGAAGTCATCGTCATCTTTGGCCCGTCAGGGTCTGGCAAGTCTACTTTCATTCGCACGCTCAACCGCTTGGAAGAGCATCAGCGCGGCCAGATCATCGTGGACGGCGTTGAGTTGACCCATGACGTGCGCAATATCGAGCGCATCCGCAGCGACACCGGTATGGTTTTCCAGCAGTTCAACCTGTTTCCGCACTTGACGGTGTTAGACAACGTAACCCTGGCGCCGGTATGGGTGCGGCGTTGGCCGCGCGCCAGGGCGGAAGAAATCGCCATGCAGCTGCTCGCGCGCGTGGGCATCCCTGAACAGGCGCGCAAATACCCAGGTCAGTTGTCTGGTGGACAGCAGCAGCGCGTGGCGATCGCGCGGGCGCTGGCCATGCAGCCGAAGATCATGCTGTTCGACGAGCCTACATCGGCGCTGGACCCAGAGATGATCAAAGAGGTGTTGGACGTGATGATTGAGCTGGCGCACAGCGGCATGACCATGCTGGTGGTCACGCACGAGATGGGGTTTGCGCGCGCCGTGGCTCATCGCATGTTCTTTTTCGACAACGGACAGATCGTCGAGAGCGGCACGCCCGCGGACATCTTCAATCGGCCAGTCGAAGACCGCACAAAATTGTTCTTGTCGCAGATCTTGTCCCACTAAGGACACGAACCGCAAACGGATTGTGCGCAAAGACCGGTTTCAAGACATCTGGAAAAGAAAAAAGCGCCAGGAAGCCATCAAGGTGGACTTCC
>JBGAVB010000423.1:0-2547 GCA_044228345.1 Anaerolineae bacterium
TAATTGCAAGCGGAGCCAGGAGAGGCCGGCGTTCTCACCGGAACGGACGCATTTCAATTTGGGGGCGTAGCCCCGGAGGGGCTTGCATCTCGTAGCCGGATGGCCTCTGGCCTCCGGCGGGGTTGGGGCTGCATGGCGTGCGCGCAACCAACGCCGCCCGACCGTGAACGGATCGGGCTACAAGGCTGAAGGCCTTACCGGGCCTGACAGCCCGCTGCACCCCACCGGAACTCGATGTTTGACGTCACGCGCAATCTATGGTACTATTCCATAGATTTACTAAGATTTTGATACAAATTCCATTTCTGAGCGTGACCATCAACCTCATGTCTTCATCTTCTCAAGCCAGGCTGCCCTTGTGGCGCATTCTGAAACTCGGCCTTTTCCACATCGGCTCGGCCATGATTGATCTGTTGGCTTTTAGCGTGTGGAATCGCGTCATGATTGTTGAGTTGGGCCTGCCCGCGACGCCGGTTGGGCTGGTGCTGACGCTGCACAATTTCCTCTCCCCTCTTTTAGTTTGGGGCGGCTATCTGTCAGACGTGCGACCGTTGGCGGGACTGCGCCGTTTGCCCTATGCGCTGGGCGGCCGCCTGCTGATGGTGGCGCCGTTCCCGCTCCTACCGCTGATTGCGTGGAGCATTGCATCGGGCGCCTCCTGGGGGTGGAGCGTGGCCTTCATCGCCTTTGTGCTCTACGGCGTCGGGCGCGCTATCTCTGGCACGGCGTTCCTGGCGCTCATCCATGACGCCGCGCCTGCGGAACAGCGAGGCCGCGCCGTGGGCATTGTGTGGACAATGCTCATCACCGGCTTTGCCGTCGTGCCCATCCTTTACGCGCGCCTCCTGCCGGTCTACGATCCAGCGGCTGTGCAGAAGCTGTTCTTGGTGGCGCCGGCCATTGCCACGGCGCTCTTCTTCATCTCGTTGTGGGGTGAGGAGAAGCGCCAACCGGCGGCCGCGGTTCGCCAACCCGCGCCGGCTCCGCTGCGCCGCACCCTGGCCGCAGTGTGGAACAACACCGGCACACGTGTCTTTGCCGCCTTCCTGCTGATCTCAGCGCTTTTCATCTTTGCCTACGACCAGATTCTGGAGCCGTTTGGCGGCGATGTTTTCAGCCTGCCCGTGGGCAAGACGACCATGTTCAACGCCTACTGGGGCATGGGCGTGCTGTTTGGCATGTTGGGCACGCTGGCGATCAGCAGCCGGCCGCGCCGTCCGACGGATGTCACGATCTCGATTGTCGGCGCGGTGGGCAGCGCCCTGGCCTTCCTCCTCTTGAGTCTAGCCTCAGCCCGCCAGCAGCTGCCGTTGGTTTCGCCCGCGCTGCTCATCCTGGGGCTTAGCATGGGCATCTTCAACGTCGGCAGCCTGGCGCTGATGATGCGCATGTCGGACGAGCGCCTGGCTGGCACCTTCATGGGCGTTTGGAGCCTGATGCAGTTGATGGGGCGCGGCCTGTCGGGGCTGATCGGCGTCATCTCGCGCGACCTCTCCCTTGCCTGGTTGGGCAATTTTGGGGCGGCCTATGGCGCGACCTTTGCACTGGAAGCCGTGGGCGTGGTAGTGGCAGTCTTCTTCCTGCTCCGGCTTGACCTGGGGCAATTCACACAAACGGTGGAGAGGCGGGCGGCCGATTTGATCGGCGTCGCGGCCGATTAGCATCTCACGGGGCGTTGCTTCGGCAGGGAAACCGGGTTTGGCACAGACCCGGTTTTCTTTTTCATCCAATCCCGTCTGGCGATTCCCGCACGTCTTGTTCGTTCGGCGCGCCGCGGGTATAATAGCGCCGCCCTAAACAACCAGCGCTTCCCAGCCACGGTTGCTTGGGCCACGATGTTCAACAATAGGAGCAGACAAATGTCAACCCAATCGTCCCCGCAGTCCGATGTGCGCAGCCAGACCTTTGAACTGGGCGTTTACTCGTTCGTTGAGCTGACGCCTGACCCGGTCACCGGCGCGAGCGTGAGTCCAGCCCAGCGCGTGCACAACCTGCTCGAAACGATTGAGCTGGCTGATCAGGTCGGCCTGGACGTCTTTGGGATTGGTGAGCACCACCGGCCCGATTTTGTCTCTTCCTCGCCGGCCACGATTCTGGCCGCCGCGGCCACGCGCACCAAGCGCATTCGCTTGACCAGCGCGGTCACGGTCTTAAGCTCGGACGATCCGGTGCGTGTCTTTCAGGACTTCGCGACGCTCGATCTACTCTCCAACGGCCGCGCGGAGATCATGGCCGGCCGCGGTTCGTTCATCGAGTCGTTTCCGCTGTTTGGGTATGACCTGAATGACTACGACCATCTGTTTTCAGAAAAGCTCGACCTGCTCTTGAGGCTACGTGAATCGGAACGGGTGACTTGGACCGGAAAACACCGGTCGGCTCTGAATAACCTGGGAGTCTACCCGCGCCCTTTGCAGCAACCGCTCCCGGTTTGGATTGCGGTCGGGGGCACCCCGGAGTCGGTAGTGCGCGCGGGCACGCTCGGATTGCCGATGGCGCTTGCGATTATCGGCGGCCAGCCCGAGCGTTTTGCGCCGTTTGCTCAATTGT
>JBGAVB010000424.1:0-347 GCA_044228345.1 Anaerolineae bacterium
CTCGGCCGGCGTCAGGTGGTGCTCGACGAACAGCGCCGCACGATGAATCGCGCTGCGGCGCGGTTGTTCCTGCTGTTCGCGCACCGCATCCCACGGATCGTCCATGTGTCCCAGGCGCGTCAATACCGGCGCCACGGCACTCCAGCGCAGCACCGGCACCTCGACCAGTGCCGTCTCGTCGCTTGCCTGGGGCCACAGATGTCCCCGTTCAATGACGGCGCGCGCCGTGTGCAAATGCCACAAATGATCCCCTTCATCGAAGAGGAGTTGCGCCGCAGTCATGGCGTAGATGGTCATCAATTTGCGCACGCCAGTCATGTTGAGATGTACGAGGGCTCCGCGCTGCT
>JBGAVB010000424.1:357-2545 GCA_044228345.1 Anaerolineae bacterium
GCGATGGAGTGTGGTGAGGAAAGCCCGTGCCGCATCTTCAGTCGTTACATCATCAAATGCTCGCTCCTTCTCTTGCACAAGATGCCAACTCACGCGCAGGGCGGGTCGTTCTTTTTGTAATGCGGCAGCCAGGCGTGTATAAGCGCTGTGGATTGGCTCGCGTTGCGTTGTGGTATGAATCACTACTAACTCATCAACGACCACGCGACGCTTTTCCAACAATGCTAGACTGAAAGTGACAGCCTGAGCTTGGGGACCAAGCAGAGCAACGAAGGCAGTTAGCATGGATGTCCAGCAGTCATTTACATTTCTTTGGCGTTTATCGCCATTCGTGCTAGGCGAAGGCTGCTGCAGTATTGGCTTGAGAACCGGTTGGCTCGATGATGGTATGCCAAGTGGCCGACCTCCGGCGGGAAGAATGGCGGTCGCACGTCAGGCGACGTGATTTTGTTAGCATACCATAGGTTGCGCGAGTTGGCAACCGGCGCGGTGATTTTTAGGTACGAGATCCGAACAAAAAAACAGCCGGGCTTCCGTTGTGCTTGGAAACCCGGCTGTCAGATTGATCGTCCTGTGGCCCGCTGCGGACCGCTGACCTTACTTGATCCACCCCTGCTGGCGCATGATCTGCGTGACGACGGGGATGTTCACTTCACGTCCCTGGTACGCCTGCCAGCCGTAGTAGATGGCGAGGATGTGCGGGACGAAGAAGAGGACCCACAAGCACGCCAGTCCACAGCCCAGGGTGACGACCGTGCCGATGCTCACTAAAATGGCGGCAATCACTTCGTAGACGAGCGCCGCCAGGTAGAAGCCGATGGACTGTAAGGCATGGTGACGCTGGAACGGCCGATCCTTGTTGCCCTCGGCCAGCAGCAGCACAATGCTGACCAGGGGGATCTGCAAGAGCACCATGCCCGCCCATGCCAACGCCGACATCAGCTTGTCATCTGCGTTGACGTCGTAACTGGGCGCCGGTGCGGGGTTGACGGCCGCGGCTTGCGGTCGCCCTGGCTCCTCCAGGGTTGGCAGGGTGAAGACAGCACCCGACGATGGCGCCGCCTCAGGCGCTGCGCTGCTGACCGGGGCTGCTTCTGGCGCTGCAGGCAGCGCATCCACCTGCTCGGCGGCGGCCGCCAGCTCGTCGCCCGCCGCTTTGACATCCGTGGCCGCGCTTTCAATGGTCTGGTTCATGCCGTCCAAAACCGCGGCGGCCTCCGGTTCCACCGGCAGGACCGCCTCGGCGTCGGCCGTTGGGTTGGTGGTCTCATTCAGTTCGCTCATCGTATCCTCCTGTGTCGCGCTCAGCGCCGTCGAAGCGCTGCTGCGCTCGTTGCCCTCGAACCTGCGCGTTTAACGCTGATTCTCAGTTTATTATACGCCTGGGGCGTGGATAGGTTTCACGATTGGCAATGATGACGGGCGTGACAGACCGCCAGAGGGGTCCCTACGGCGTCACGCCCGTGCTAGATGATGCGAAGTATACACACTGGCCCGCAGCTATCGTGACCTCAGTCCGACGTCCGACTGACGAGGGGCTGAAAAGTGCAGAGCGCAGAGCGCAAAGTGCAGAGCGCAAACTGCAGAGTGCAGAACGGCGAAAGCCGCTCAATTTTCCATCTGCCGTCTCGAATCTGCCAGCTTCGTTCCTCTGTGCTACAATCGTCTCATCACCTTTGGCTGGAGAGAGGCAATGATGAAACGGTTGGTTTTCATGGGGACGCCGGCGTTTGCACTGACCATCCTGGAGGCGTTGTGGGCGAGGCAGGAGGCTGGCTGGCAGGTGGTCGGGGTGTTGACACGCGCGGATAAGCCGGCCGGCCGCGGGCAGCAAGCATCGTCGTCGCCGGTCAAGGCCTTCGCCCTGGCGCACGATCTGCCGGTGCAGCAGCCGCGCACGCTGCGTCAGCCCGATCCGCTGGCCGACCTGGCCGCCCTGCGACCCGACGTGATTGCGGTGGCGGCGTATGGCTTGATCTTGCCGCAGGCCGTGCTCGATCTGCCGCGCGACGGCTGCCTCAATGTGCATGCGTCCCTGCTGCCGCGCCACCGCGGCGCAGCCGGCGAGGAAGTCCGCGTCTGTCGGCCGGACGTCGCGCTGCAGCGCGTGGAAC
Source organism: Anaerolineae bacterium (assembly GCA_044228345.1). GTDB lineage: Bacteria > Chloroflexota > Anaerolineae > SSC4 > Amarolineaceae > Amarolinea. Next base: position 2,472 of record JBGAVB010000424.1, read on the forward strand.
TCGAACGGCAGTTCCAAGAGCGGCGCGAGCATGCGGACGGGCAGGCTGCGCCGGCGATCCTCGGCCTGGTCCGG
>JBGAVB010000425.1:0-2541 GCA_044228345.1 Anaerolineae bacterium
GCGGCAGCGCGGTTCTTGAACAGCAACGAGACGGAGAGAACGATGCTACTGGCTGTTGATATTGGGAATACGAACATTGTGCTGGGACTGTACGAGGGGGAAACGCTCAAGACCCATTGGCGGTTGAATACGGTGAACGGCAAGACCGCCGATGAGTACGCGGTGACCGTGCTCAGCCTGATGGAGCGCGCCGGCTTCGCCGTGCCGGGCAGCGTGACCGGCACGATCATCGCCAGCGTGGTGCCCGCAGTCACGCAGCCGTTCGTGGAGTTGGGCGAAAACTATCTGCACAGCAAGGTGCTGGTGGTGGGCACGGGCGTGCGCACCGGTGTGCGCGTGCGCGTGGACAATCCACGCGAGGTGGGCGCGGACCGCGTCGTCAACACCGCGGCCGCGCACAAGCTGTACGGCGGGCCGGCCTGCGTGGTAGATTTTGGCACGGCGACCACCTTCGACGCGGTCAGCGCGGAGGGCGACTACCTGGGCGGCGCGATTGCGCCGGGTCTGGCGATTGCGGCCGATGCGTTGGGTCAGCGCGCGGCGCAGCTCTTCCGCGTGGAGCTAACCGCGCCGCCCGATGTGATCGGCAAGAGCACGGTGCAGGCCATGCAGTCGGGGCTTTTCCTGGGCTATGTGGCCCTGGTGGAGGGACTGGTCAATCGTTTCCGCGCCCGCCTGGGGCCAGACATGAAAGTCATCGCCACGGGCGGCCTGGGCGAGGTGATTGCGCGCCATACGGATGCGCTCGAAGTGGTGGACCCCTGGCTCACGCTGGCGGGCTTGCGCTTGATTTGGGAATTGAACCAGGCAGCCTGAGCGAGGATTTTTCGACTGCAGCGCAATCAGGGTTCTTCGATACAAACAAAAAGTCCACGTCGCCCCGCGGTGGGTGCGACGTGGACTTTTCTGATGAACAATTTACTGAAAAATCAGGCAGTTTGACGGGCCGCAGCGGCCTTGTTGTAGGCCAACATCAGGCGTGACTTGCGGCGGGCTGCATTGTTGCGATGGACGACGCCCTTCTGGGCCGCATGATCCAGGGCACTAACGGCCTTGCGCAGAGACTCCTGTGCGTCGGCTTCACTGCTCGCAGTCAACTTTGCCCGTGCGCCCTTGAGATGGGTGCGCATGGACGTGATGACCAGACGGTTATGCTGATGTGCCCGCTCGTTGCGGCGAATGCGCTTAATCGCAGACTTATGGTTAGCCACGAACTCTCCTCCACTATCTACTTGTTACCGTTTCATGTTAGGCGGCTAGTATAGCCGAACAGACTGCTTCTGTCCAATTTAGGGGGCTTGAACATGCAGCCCCTGCAACGCGTCTCGCATCGCGTCCTGGATGTGGGGGTAAGCAAGACCAGCTGAGGCCAGGCCAAAGAGGGCGCCGGTGGCGGTGCGCAGGACATAGTTGCTCTCGCGCAAGCCAAACAGCTGCGTAAAGCCGTCCAGGGCAATCGGCGCCACGAAGATGAGATAGGTCTTGATCGTCAACCGCGGCAGGGTCAGGCGGCGGTTGCGCAGGAGGCCAAACAGCCAGCCGCCGAGCAGCAGCGAGCCGTAGATGGCCAGGTCACGCTGACACAGGGCGATTTTGTAACCGTGCTGCACGTCGCCGAGGTAGAGAGGGCGCTCAAAAATGCCGGGGCCAGGCAGAACGCCCGCCGCGGTCAGTTCAGACAGCGAGTAGACGTGCTGCGGGCCAAACAGGAAATAGGAGCGCTCCGGCAGTTCGTGGCACAACAGCCGATAAAGACTGTAGATCAAACGCCCCAGGCGCTCATGGCCGCTGTGCATAAGAATGGGCGCGCTGATGGGAATGGCCAGGTAAATAATCAGGAATACGCTGAACAGCAGCAGCCAATGACGCGCAACCCAGGCAACCATCCTATTTACGACCTGGGTGAAGCGGTCCGGCGGCGCGGGCACACGATCAGCCAATGGGCCAGGTGTTGACATCTCGCAGGACCTCCATCAATTCGTCCATATCAATCGGCGCAAAGAACGCACGCGTCGGTGTGGCGACGACCGGGATCAAGTAACGAAAGCGCTGCCACAGCGCCGGATCTGTGGTGATGTCCACCTCCAGCACGTGTAGGCCCAGTTCATCGGCCAAGGGGCGCAGTTCGTGCAGCAGTTGCTCGCACAGATGGCAGCCGTCTTTGGAATACAGAGTGATCGTGTGCATGGCGCGGGTTATAAGATGGGCGCCAGGTTCTTCTCGATCAATGACGGGGTGAGGACGCCCAACCAGCGCGCGCTGATCTTGCCTTCACGATCAATGAAGAACGAGCTGGGCATCACGCGCACCTGGTACGCGCGCGCGGCGAGGCCGTCATCCATGACAATGGGCAGGGCCATGCCCAACTCCTCGGCAAACGGTTTGATCTTGTCCGCGCTCTCTTCCAGGTTCACGGCAATGACGATGAAACCGGCATCCTTGTGCTTCTCATACGCCGCCACAATGTCAGGCATTTCCAGGCGACAGGGGCCGCACCAGGTGGCCCAAAAGTTGATGAGAATCGGGCGCCCGCGCAGATCG
>JBGAVB010000426.1:0-2540 GCA_044228345.1 Anaerolineae bacterium
GCCCACGCCGGCCCTGGCGCCCACCAAGACGCCCACGCCGGAGCCGACCGCAACGCCAACCCCGGCCGAGCCGCCCACGGCCGTGCCCACCAACACGTCTGAGGCCAAACCGGCGGCCGTCGTCACTTCGCCTTCAGCGAATGTGCGCACGGGACCAACCACCGCGTATCCGCTGGTCGGGCGCGTCAATCGCGGCGATCGCCTTGAGATTACCGGCAAGAATGCCAATGGCTCCTGGTGGCAGGTCTGCTGTGTGGCTGGCAAGCAAGGCTGGATCATCAATGACCTGGTGCGCGCCGAGGGCAACCTGAGCAGTGTGCCCGTGGTCACCGGCATTGCGCCGCCGCCGGCGCCGCCCACGCGCCCGCCGCAGCCCACGGCCACCACGGTGCCGCCGCCGCAGCCCACGGCGCCGCCTGCCTATGCCTATCGGGTGGGCAACACGCGCTGCTTCCCGAACTCGGGCATCACATATATCGAGGGCAAGGTGTTGGATCGGAGCGGCGCGGGCAAGAACGGCGTGACCGTGGTCTTCTCCTACGCGCCAGATGGGCCTCCCGTGGCGTCCTATGTCACCGGGACTGATCCAGGCAAGGTCGGCGGCTACACGCACATTATTCAGTTCGACGGGCCGCGCGAAGGCACCTGGTCTGTGTGGACGGTGGATGGCGGCCGGCGCAGCTCGGCCATTGCCACGGTCAAGACCGATGGCGTTGCCGGGGATGGTAAATGCCAGCAGGCGAACGTGGACTTCGTCCAAAACTGAGAATTCCTGCGCACGATCGCAGAGCGCCGGCCAGCCGATTCTTTTCTGGCTGGTGGGCGCTCTGCGCAGTTCTGGCCCTGCTGGCCCTGCTGCTGGCGGGGCTTTTTGTGTGGCGCCAGTCGGCGCGCGCCTGGCTTTTCAACGTCAGCGGCGAGAAAGACCTGTTTCCCCAGCTCAAGGCGCTCAGCGATCTGAGCGCCGACTTGATGCGCCCGCCGGTGCAGACCGCCGATCTGACGCCGGTGCAGTATGCCGGCGTCAATCCGTTTGGGGTGAATGTCTTTCTGGAGCAGGAAGTGGAACCGGCCAAGCGCGAGCTGGCGGTCAAAATGGCGGCTGCAGCCGGTTTTCACTGGCTGCGCCAGGAATTTCCCTGGGAAGACATCGAGATCAGCGCCAAAGGCGATTTCTGGGATCACAAGTTCAACCAGTCAGCCTGGGATAAATACGATGACATCGTCAGGCTGGCCGAGAAATACCATCTTGAGCTGATTGTGCGCCTCAGCAACCCGCCCGCGTGGACGCGTCGCGAGGGCAACGCGGCCGGCGCCTATGCCCCGCCCGATGATTACAAAGATTATGGCGATTTCGTGGCGACCGTGGTCAGCCGCTACCAGGGGCGCGTGCGTTTCTACCAGCTCTGGAACGAGCCAAACATCTACCCCGAATGGGGCGAGCGGCCCGTCAACCCGGAAGAGTACGCCAGTTTGCTCAAAGTCGGCGCCACGGCCGCCCGCGCTGCGGACCCCAACGTCGTCATCATCCTGGGCGCGTTGGCCTCCACCATCGAACTGACGCCAACCCCGCCCTACGGTCTCAACGACCTGGTGTATCTCCAACGCCTGTACGACGCCGGCGCCGCGCCTTACTTCGACATCCTGGCGATGCAAGGCTACGGTCTCTGGTCTGGCCCCACCGATCGCCGTATGCACCCGCGGGTGATGAACTTCAGCCGGCCGCGCTTTGTGCGCGACCTGATGGTGCGCAACGGCGACGCGGCCAAGCCCATTTGGATCAGCGAGATGAACTGGAACGCCGTGCCGGACGACATCGCAGACAAGCGCTTTGGCCAGGTGAGCGAGGCAGAACAGGCGCAGAACCTCGTCGCGGCCTATCAGCGCATTCAGGCCGAATGGCCCTGGCTGGGCGTCGCGAATGTGTGGTATCTCAAGCGCGCAAGCGACCAATGGGAACAGGAGCGCAAACCAGAGGCTTACTTTCGCCTGCTGGCGCCCGATTTTCGGCCGCTGCCGGCCTACCAGGCGCTGGCCGCGTACACCGCCCAACCGCCGCTGCTCGGCATTGGCTTTCACCAGGAAGATCATTGGGCGCTGACCTACGAGGGGAACTGGCAGAGCCTGAGCGATGCGCGGGCTGTGCTGGGGCGCTATCGCCGCAGCACAAACGCCGACGCCAGCCTGCGCTTCAGCGTGCATGGCGGTGCGGTGACGCTGGTCATGCCGCCGGGTCAGACCAGCCCGCCGCAGGCCAGCGTGGACGGTCAGCCCATCGCCCTGGCTGCAGATGCCGCCAACCCGACGCGGCTTTCCTTGCGCTTGACGTCTGGAAATCACCAGGTGCTGTTGCGCGGCGCTTTTGCCGTGGACGGCCTCATCATCGAATAGACGGGGACTCCATTTCATGACCGTTCTCTCCTCTGCCGCCTTTTCTCTGCGCCGGCTCGATCGCTGGCTGGCGCCCTGGTTGCCCTGGCTTATCGTGGCGCTGGCCGTTGGCCTGCGTTTTTGGCGCCTCGACGGGCAAAGCCTGTGGG
>JBGAVB010000427.1:0-2534 GCA_044228345.1 Anaerolineae bacterium
CCTCTTTGCATTGGTTTGGGTTTTGCCCTGGTGTGTGGTAACATCACTGGCAATGCCTGGCCGTGCCATAGGCAAGGATGCAGTGAAGGTTGCAGATTAAACATTGCACAGATTGAAGACATGCGGGGTCATCTATACGGCTCGAGGATCGGAGACGTTGTGAAACAGGCTTCTGTAAAACAAAATGCGAAGTCAACGCCAACCGCCGCCGCGCCAGTGGGACGCAAGTTAGTCGTCCTGGTGGTGGTGGATGTGCTTATTTTCTTGCTCTTTGCCACCCTGGGGCGCGCCAGCCACGCGGAATCCCTGCCCCTGTTGGCGATTGCGCAGACGGCGGCGCCCTTCTTGCTGGCCTGGTTGGCGGTGGCCCCGGTGCTGGGCGCGTATCGGTCCGCCCTGTTGACGCAACCGCTGCCCATGGCCGCACAGTCGCTGATTGCCTGGATTGCGGCCTGTGTGCTGGGCCTCTTCATCCGCTCGGCGTGGCTGCAGCGGGAGATCATTCTCACCTTTGCCCTGGTCACGTTCGGGGTCGTGGCAGTTCTGCTCGTCGGGTGGCGTACGCTGTTTGCCTGGTGGAACCGGTCGCGGCTCGTGTAACGTCCACAGGGGCATCGCGCAGCGCGCGATGCCTGCCATCTGAATCGAAAAATTGCATCCGGGTGCGACGCATGACTTGTGCGTCGCACTTATTCTTGTTCGAGGTTCGTTTAACTTACATCATGACTGTTTTTCTTGTTCGCGGACTCACGGTGTTGTACACGATCGCCGTGGTATGGCTGTCGCTCTACAGCCTGCAGGCGCTTGTCTTCAGCCTGGTTTTTTGGCGCCGTGCGCAGGCCCAACCGGCCCCCGCCGCCCCGGCCGCGTGGCCGGTGGTGACGGTGCAGCTCCCGATTTTCAATGAACTGCACGTCGGCCGCCGGCTGCTGACGGCCGTCGCCGCGCTGGACTATCCACGGCAGGCGCTGCATATCCAGGTGCTTGACGACTCGACCGACGAAACGACCGTCCTGCTCAAGGCGGAGGTGCGGCGCTTGCAGGCCTGTGGGTTCCAGGTGACGTATCTGCACCGCGACAACCGTCGCGGCTACAAGGCCGGCGCGCTGGCGGTCGGCCTGGCGCAGACCGAGGCTGATTTTGTCGCCATCTTCGACGCGGATTTTGTGCCGCTGCCCGATTTTCTCAAACGGTCTCTACCGCATTTGCTGGCTGATCCCAACGCCGGCTTTGTGCAGGCGCGCTGGGCGCACCTCAATGCCACCTATTCAGGCCTCACGGGCGCGCAGGCGCTGGCGCTGGACGGTCACTTCGTCATTGAGCAAACCGCGCGGCAGCAGCTGGGCGCGTTCATCAGCTTCAACGGCACGGCCGGCATCTGGCGGCGCGCCTGCATCGAGGCCGCGGGCGGTTGGCAGGCCGATACCCTGTGCGAAGACCTGGATCTGAGCTACCGCGCTCAACTGCTCGGCTGGCGCGGCATCTATCGGCCTGAGATTGGCGTGCCCGCGGAACTGCCTCCGCAGCTGCTGGCTTTCAAGCGCCAACAGTTTCGCTGGGCCAAAGGCTCCGTGCAGACCCTGCGCAAGTTGTGGAAGCGGGTCGCACAAGGTTCGAAAACAGCCGCGCCGGACGGGCAGCCGACACGGTCGCCCTTAATGACACGGATCTTAGGCCTGCTCCACTTGAGCGGCTACCTGGTGCATCCACTGCTGCTGCTGGTGCTGCTCTTGTCTCTGCCGATACTGTGGTTAGGCCCGGCGACGCAGGGATGGGTGGGGCTGTTTGGATTGGCCAGCCTGGGGCCGCCGCTGCTCTTCGCCCTCGCGCAGCGCCATCTCTACGCGGATCAGCCGGGCGGGTGGTTACGCCGCTTCGCTCATCTCCCCAGCCTCATGCTGTTGGGCATCGGCCTGACGCTCAATGGCACACAGGCGGTCATCGAAGGACTGATCGGCCATGGGGGCGCGTTCCGCCGCACGCCCAAGTTTCATGTCAAGCAGCAGGCCGATGGATGGGCAAACAGCCCGTACGCGCTGGGGCTCGACTGGACGACCGCCGGCGAGATCGTGTTAGCCCTGTACGCGCTGGCAGCGGTGGTTGTGGCCGTTTGGCGTCACAGCGTGGGCGCCGCGCCCTTCCTGGCGTTGTACGCGTTGGCATTCGGCAGCACCGCGGCCGTGGAACTGTGGCAAGCCGGCCGCGTCCACATGCGACCCCGACAGCCACTTTTCCCACCTCGCCTCGCGCGCTGAACGCGCCGGGCGCGTCCAACGCGCCGGAGGCGCGGAGTAATTGTGATGGAGGTTTGTGATGATCGAAGTCAAAATCCCTGGTCGCGAGCCGTGGCAGTTGGCGCATTTGGTGCTCGACATCAACGGCACCCTGGCCTGTGATGGCGTCTTGCTGTCAGGCATCGCCAAACGTATCGCCGCGCTGAAATCCCAATTAACGGTTCATCTCCTGACCGCGGACACCCACGGCAGTGCGCAGCAGGCGGCGCAGAGGCTGGACGTAGAGCTGCATGTGCTTGC
>JBGAVB010000428.1:0-2531 GCA_044228345.1 Anaerolineae bacterium
CTGGGCATAATGTACGCTGGCCTCGTACGCGGCTTCAGCAACGCCCAGCGCCTGCGAAGCAATGCCGATGCGGCCAGCATCGAGCACCGTCATGGCGATCTTGAAGCCCTGGCCCGGTTGCCCGATCATGTTTTCGGCCGGACACTGATAATCCTCGAAGATCAACTCCGACGTGGCGCTGGCGCGAATGCCCAGCTTGGGTTCCACCTTGCCCCGAATGAAGCCAGGGCGATCGGTTTCAATCGCGAACGCAGAAATGCCATTGTGCCGTTTCGCTGGTTCCGTCATGGTGAAGAGGACCACATAGTCGGCCACCGGCCCGCTCGTTACCCACGATTTCCGGCCATTGATGGTGTAATAGCTGCCATCCGCGCTGCGCACCGCACGACTGCTCATGCTGCCCGCATCGGATCCGGACATCGGCTCAGTCAGCGAATAGGCGCCAATGGCCTGCCCGCTGGCAATGGGCATGAGGAATTTCTGTTTCTGCGCCTCGGTGCCGAATTTGAGCAAGCCGTGGCAGTAGAGGGAATTATTGACCGAGAGGATGGTGCTGGTGGCGACGTCGGCCTTGGCCACTTCTTCAATCGCCAGTACATAGGCCAGGGTATCCAGCCCGGCGCCGCCGTATTCTTCGGGCACCTCGATCCCCATCAGGCCTAAGGCGCCCATCTTCTTGACAATCTCAAAGGGGAATTCACCAGTTTCATCGAAGTGGGCCGCCACAGGCGCGATTTCCTTCTGCGCAAAGTCGCGTGCCACATCACGAATCATCCGTTGCTCGTCATTGAGCCTTAAGTCCATCTATGACCTCCATGCGTGCGGGTCACGGATTAGCCCGTGCCCCGTTCGTATCGGCAACCTGCGGAAGGCTTGCAGGCGAATGAACTGCCGCAGCAGTCCCTGACTCACATCACATGAACTAACCGCCCGTGATCACAACCCCTAGCACGGCCCACAGCATCCCGCAGCCCAGGAAGACGCCAAGCAGCAAGGGGATAGCAATCAGCGTGGCGATGAGGTTACCGGTCAGTCGGCCGGCGGCGCGTGACAAAACGAACGCCAGGCCAAGACTGATCACGAGCGTGAGGACGCCGGCCAGAAGTTGAGCAACCCAGGGGGTTGTTTCCAGCAGGGCTGCGAGCAAATAAAGAACAGCGGCGCCAATGATCAAACCACAGCCGGCGCTCAACAGGGCAATGCCTAATCGTTTCAAACCGATCTTCCTCTCGCACGATCGTAAGGTAGTTTCATTTTACACTATCCGAGGCAAAACCACAAGGCAAATTGACGAAAAAAAGGCAATACGTGTCGCCTCGCGGCGTCAGGGGATTGCTGATGGGTTCAACACCGCCAGCAAACGATCATAAGTGACCTGCAGGGACTCTGGGATGACGCGCGTTCCCCCTGTGACGGTCATGTAATTCGTATCAGCGCCCCAACGCGGCACGATGTGCATGTGGATGTGCTCGGCCACGCCTGCGCCAGCCACGGCTCCCAGGTTGATGCCCAGGTTGAAACCGTGCGGCTTGAGCGCTTCACGCAGCGCAGCCAACGCCTGGTTGGCCATCATCATCATCTCCGTCAACGTCTCCGTCGGCAAATCTTCCAAGCTGGGCTTGTGAACATACGGTGCAATGAGCAAGTGCCCGTTGTTGTAAGGATAAAGATTCATCATGAGATAGTTGTGGCGCCCGCGCAACAGAATCAACTCGTCTCGGTCCTGGGCGCCGGCAGCTTTGTCACAAAAGACGCAGCCAATCACCGGTTGCTGGGAATGACTTCGAACGTAGCTCATGCGCCAGGGTGCCCACAGGATTGACATAGTCGCTACCTTTGTCGGATGATAATTGAAGCGATTGGGTACCCTTTCAGTGTACCAGATGTGCCGCGCAGCGTCAATTTGGCATCGTGAGACGGGTGCATTTCAAACTGGGGCAGGTCGAGCGATCGAAATCGCTGCAACCACTGCCAGGCTCACCTGCGTTGAGCTGCGCCGCGCAACTGAAATGCACCGCTTTTCTGCAGAGCCTTCCAGGCAGTCTCCACATCTTCAGGCGTTTGCGGAAGCTACCTTCCTTGACCTGCGCCCATAATCGGTGTATCGTATGCGCATGACCATAGACTCGCGCCCAGATCATGATGATCTGACCCATGCCCTGACGACAGGCTCCGGCGTGGCGCTGACCACGCGCTTTCTCGGCCATCCGCTGCGCTATGTGCCGGTGATTGCTTCCACCCAACCCGCGGTGCACATCGCCGCGCAAGAAGGCGCCCACGAGGGGTTGGTTGTGTTGACCGATGAACAAACCGCCGGCAAGGGGCGTTTGGGGCGCACCTGGCAGGCCCCGTTTGGCTCCAGCCTGCTCCTTTCGATGCTCTTCCGGCCCAATCTCCACCCCCAGCAGGGCGGCGGCCAGGTCCGGCGGCGCCAGCGCGCAGGTCACCGCATGGCGCCGCGCCGCCGCCCAGCCGGCGCGCGCCTGGGCCGCCTGGGCTGCCTCGGCCAGCCCCGGCAATACGCAGGCGGC
>JBGAVB010000429.1:0-2529 GCA_044228345.1 Anaerolineae bacterium
AGGTAGGCGTTACAGGCTTCGGTTGTCACCGTGAAACCGGGCGGGACGGGCAGCTTGCCGCGATTCATATCGGCCAGGCCGGATCCCTTGCCGCCCAGGAGGGCGCGTACAGCATCCCATTTGCCGCCGACATACTTCTCGGCCTCGTCCACCTCACTGAACAGGTAGACCCATTTCTTACTCATGGTTTTCTTACTCCTTACAAAAGCGTGCAGATCTTTGTCTGTATTTTCCAGTCGTTGAAAAACGATTATACGACCGGTGGAATCAATTGGCAAGAAAACGGCTGTGTCTTCTGCTGGCGCCGCCGCGCCGTGTTGCGCTGCGTCGCGATCAGGAAGCGGCGTCAGCCTTGCCCCGGAAATACGCCAGGCGATCCTGCAGCGCCACGCTGCTGATGACCGCCACTAAGGCAGGCGCGATCAAGAAAAACAGGATGGTGGTCAATCCGCACAAGAGCACAATCACCACCAACGCCGCGAGCAGGACGCCAGTATAAACCGGGCTGGCGAAGGCCAGGTAAAGCGCGTTGCGAAAGACCATCCACACACGCAGATTCTGCTCGATGAGCACAGGAAAGAGATAAATCTGCATGGCTAACCAGGCGATGAGGATATAGAGCATGACCACGGAAAGGGCCTGCATCCATTGCGGAAACTGCGCGGGCAAACCGGTGTAAAAGAAAAGGCTGCTAATGATAATTGCCAGCATGCCGAGACTGATGCCGGTGATGATCCAACTGCGGACGAAATAGCGGCGAAATCCTTCCTTGAACACGTCGAAGTTGACCCTGCGCTCGCTGGCAATGCGGTTGGCAACGCAGTAAAGCGCGGCCGTGGCCGGCGGTCCAGGGATGATGATCAGCCAGCAGGCGCAAACAAGCAGGCTGAGCAGCGCCAACAGAAGCATCTCCTCGTAGGATGCTATGATGCCTGACCAAACGATGCGCAATGGGCGTATCATGAGATGCTCCTAGATTCTCTTTCGCTGGAGGCCAGCCCCAGGCGGACAATCATCCATGGCGCCAGCCAGATCATGGCGATGCCGACGATGGCGTAGCGGACAAAGCGCATGATGTCGGTACGCGGCAATAGGGCGCTCAAACCGAGGTAGAAGATCAACACCACCACAAAACCGACCACAAAGCGCACAAGGCGCTGCCAGACTGACCCGCGCACGCTGAACCCGATGGTCTGCGCCTCCAGGGGCAAGGCAATGCCCGCCCCGCACAGGAGGCCGAGGGCTCGGGCGCTGGTGTCCGAACGCGCCAGGAAGAAGATCAGCACAGGCAGCAGCGCGCCCACCGCCATCTGCTGCAGCCAGGGCCAGCGCGCCACGATCCGGCTAACCTTCGGCTCCAGCCAGATGAACAAGGCGAGCACGAGCAGGCCGATGAGCAGACCGCCTACCACGTCTTGCGGATAATGGATGCCGAGGTAGAGGCGCGAGAAGGAGATGAGCAAGATCAGAAGGCCGGCGGCTAACCAAAACCAGGTGCGACGCACGACGTACGCCAGGTAGCCCCAAAAGATGATGCTTCCCTGTGAATGACCGCCAGGAAACGCGAAGCTGGTCTCGGTGACGAGGACTTCCAATCGTGGATCGGACGGCCGCGGGGTGTGGAAGAGATCTTTGAGAAAGCCGTTGCTGAAATCATAGCCAAAGAAGAAGAGATAGGCCAGGCGAGCGCCCAGGCGCTTATCGAGACACCAATAGAGGAGTGGAAAGATGAAAAGGTAGAAATTGTCGCCGTGCAAATTGGTGACGAAACGAAAGAAGTCGTTTAGGAAAGGGGTGCGCATCTGCTGCAGCGCCAACAGCAATTGCATTCCCCAGTCATTCAGGCTTATAAGCCAGTCGGTCATGTCTCCTCCTCGGCCACGGCTGGTCTGAGCGGTGATTGGCCTGCGCTCCACGGGGAACAGCGAACAAGCATCATTCACCAGTTCACGCAGCGCTATCCTGGGCTGGTTCAGCAGCCAGCCTCAGGATACCGCCGCGCGTCGAATGTTCAGGCGTCCGACAACGGGGCGCTGCGATCAGCCGCCGCCGCCGCCCGTGCCCTGGATGCCGCCTTCGGTCATCTTGCGCGTGGCTTCGGTCAGCGCGTCCAACAGCGCCAGGTTGCGTTGTTGCAGCGCGGTTTCAAACGCAGACATATACAGCCAGTCACCCATCAGCACGGCAATTTCGTTGTTCCACTGAGAAGAAACCGCCCGGCGACCACGTCGCATTTCGGCCCCATCAATCACGTCGTCGTGAACCAGCGTGGCCGTGTGCAGAAACTCCATAACCGTCGCCATCTTGATGACTGAATCGTCAACGTCTTCGCCGAAGATTTTGGCGGCCAAAACGACCAGCGCCGGGCGAACGCGCTTGCCGCCGGTTTGGTGCAGGTATCTGCCGATGTGGGCGATGATCTGAATGTTGGAGCGAGCCTGTCGCTCGAATTCTTCCTCGACGCGCTGCATGTCGCGGGCAATCAAACTGAAAATTCGCCCGGCGGTGGTTGCTTCGCGCGAAGGGGAT
>JBGAVB010000042.1:0-11772 GCA_044228345.1 Anaerolineae bacterium
CAGGCGATTGATGCACGGATCCATGAGGGCGTCTATTCGGTGCTCACTGTTGATGCCTCGGTGGCGAGCCGCATGAGCCATGGCGGCACCGCGCCTGCGCAGGTGCGGCAGCGGATCGCCGCCCACGAACTCCAGCGTACGCGCACCTTGCGCTGTCCGCCGGCGCACAGCCGCAGCCAGTTGGCTCGGCGTTGCCTCTACGCCATACTGCGGCCGAAAAGCAAACCGTGCAGCCGTGCAAAATGTACACGTCGCCGTGCAGCCAGAGAAGAACACCGCATGGGCCGGCCGGATCGCCTCCTCCTCGCCCATGTGCAGCATCTCGCTGGCGATAAAAGTGCGAGTGTCCACCCGGCATACCCCGCGGCCTGTGGCGCGGGCCGCGCCGCAGCGATGTGAACAGAGCTGGCAATCGTCAAGATGCGTGCGGGCCTGCTCTGCCCGCGCAGCCAACGACTGGGTCAGGCTAGGCGCCGTGCCCATTCCCCCTCTTGCCTGACAACAGAGCGTTGATGCTCTCCGCTTCATAGGCCAGTCTGTACCACTTCAGCAGCTCTTCTTCGCTGCCAATGCTCATGATGGTGTTGCGCAATTCGTCTGGAATCGGCTGATCAGGAAAACGCATAGCCAGCAAATAGAGGAGGCCTCGCTTTTCACCCTCACTAATTCCCGCTGCGCGTCCTTTTTCAAGGCCTTCTTCAAGGCCTTTTTCAAGGCCTTCTGCCTGTGCCTTGCGGATCATGCGCTCACGCTCTTCTTGCTTCCACGCCGCAACAATATCCTCCAACTCTTTCTCGATCCGTGGGTCCGTACTCAGCATCATTTCTAACCTCCGTTGCTCAACCTCTGCTAACGGCAGATACCGATTCACACACATCGCCAGGACACTTTGGCGTGCCTGGTTGGGCTCGTGCTGCAGAATCCCTCGCAGGCAAGATAGTTTCCAGGCCACACGATCTATGCCTCGAGGAGGCCGCATCAGCGCTGCCAGCGCGTACCCAAGGGGATTGGTGCGGTTGATGTACGCTTCGCCCTGTAAATCGGGTAGGCCAACACAGTCAAAAGTAAATTCCAGATATTTGCGATCAAATACGCTCTCTTCGTAGGTCTCTCTTACGAGGCCGCCGCTTCCGCCAGTAAGGTATACAGCGATGGGAATCACGCGACGCCGAAGATGCAGTCGCACCCAAGCGTAATAGTGCCACATGCGCTGGCGAAACGTGTACCGATGCTGGCGTTCGATCTCGATGTGAACGTACAGAAGTTCTGGTTCGTCTCCCAGCGCCTCAACCTCGGCCATCAAGTCCGCTTCTTGAGATTCGCCCAGATCGAGGTTGAGCCACTGCTCCTTATCCCACCACTTGACCGCGTCCAAGCGCAGTCGCGCCTTGATATCTGGGAAAAAAAGATCCAAGAATTCGGCCAACACCGCGCGTAATAGCGTTTTGAAGAACTGGTCGTGTTCCATTCTGCTTTACCCCAGCAAACGCCGGCCCCACTTGATAAGCGATTCCAGCCGTTTGACGTGCGCTGTGTGCACGACTTTACCATCATGACCGGCGACCAGCGTCATGTGCCCCATCAGCCGCGTGCCAACATACACGATATAAGCGCGGTTGCTGGCTGCACGCCAGGTATAGGCTGTCGCCAGCGCGGCCACATCCGGGTCATGACCGGCCGGTTCTTGCGCCAGGTTGATCGGCTCCGAGTCCTCCAGCTGCTGGCACGTGGCGCAGACGCCGTTGTCCAGGTTGATGCAGTCAGGACAATAGGCCATGCTGCACACGATGCAGAACTTCTGATGCGCGTGGCACACCGTTCCGCCGCAGACCGGACAGGCAAAGCTGTGCGCGACGCACACCGTTTTTCCGTCCATGTGGCAGCGGTCGCTGTGCGGCTCACAGTGCAAACGCCCACACAGCGTGCACCGTTCCCGGTGATCCTCGCACACCATTGTACCACATTCTGCACAACCTTGCAGACAGGATGTACACTGTTTGACGCCGCAGACCGCACAGATGGTCAGCGAGGCGGTCTCCATGCCGCAGTGTGGACAGGGAATCACACAGCGTTTGCACACCGCGCCGCCGTTGATCGGGTCTGCCAGCAGGTGCGGCTGGCAGTAGATTTTGCCGCAGGCATAGCAGGCGTCGGTGCAGCCGCGGCAGAAAACCTGGCCGCAGAAGTCGCAGTGAGCTGTCTGTGCGCTGGGGCGTCCGCAGTGAGGGCAGATGACTGCGCAGGCTGCACACAGCAGCGCGCCCGGCGCCAGGTAATCGGCCACAAGATGGCTTTTGCACTGGCGCACCCCGCACTGCGCACAGGCATCCTGACAGGCAAAGCAGGTGGTCTCTTGACACACCGGGCAGCGCGCGGCGTGTTCGCGACAGGCCCATTGGCCGCAGGCCGGGCAGGTGACGGCGCAGTCCTGACAAAGCAGTTCCTTACACACGGTGCATCCCTGCACCCCGCACTCCAGGCAGATGTCTCGGGCGCAGGCATGGCAGTGCGCCAGGCAAGTGGGACAACTGACATGCTCATGCGCGCAAACCCCCACGACCGCGGTCGGGAGTTCGCAGGCGTGACAAACAGGCAGGGCGAGCTGGCCGGTGTAGAGATTGCGCGTCAGCGGCAGCTTGAGGGTCGCGCCCCCGGCGCGGCTGCGCAGCGTGAGGCTGTGTTCCCAGGTTGGCTGCATGACCTGCGCCAGGCTGAAAAGCGTCACCGCCACGCGCAGCCGATGGTTCTCAAGCTCTTCGGCAATCTTGCGCTGGAGATCGCCGCGCAACGCCTCGCGCTGGTTGGCCGCGTAGTCCGGATCATCGGCGCGTTCCTGAATTTCGAGCGCCTGCTGTTCATAATAGGTGACCAGGCGCGAGAGGATGGCGTGCAGGCGCGGCAAAATGTCCTGCTCTATCTCGCCGCACTGCTGATCGGCATGAAACAGCGCCAGTTTTTGGGCCTGCTGCGCCAACTCGATCAGCGATTCCAGCTTGGGCGCGGCCACCTCCGCCGCGGCCGGGGCAGTTTGCAGTAGCAGATCTTCCAGCGTGGGCGCCGGTTGGCCGTCCTCATCCAAGCCCACGGAAAAGACCTCTTCGCGCTTGTCATCCGCGCGATAGCTGATATGAAAATTGAACTGGATCAGGCAGCGCCAGCCGCTTTTACCCGAACTGTGCGCCAGATCGCAACCGGCCAGCGCCAATTCGCCAGGCAAGCGACTGACCGCTAACTCAGGGAAATGCGCGGGCAGCGCCTCGCGCGCCATTGAGCCGTGATTGGCGATGTAGGCCATCATGCGATCGAAAACCCGGCTGCCGTAGGCCACCAGGTCATGATAGGGCGAAAGCTCGGCCGTTGAAAACACCAGGCTGAGGGTTGGCTTGCCAAAATGAGCCGCCAGGTCTGGCGTCAATGCCACTGTGATGGGGCCGCTGCCGTTGGCCTGCACAGCCGCGCCAAACAGGCGGAAAAATTCCAACGCCAGTTGGCGCAGGGGTGAATCGGTTGGGGTTTTGAGTGCTGCTTTTTTGCGTGCCATCAGATTGAAAGATCCACGGGGAACGCTGGAGCGGAAGCCTGGCGCGGGTTAACCGCGCGGCGCGCCCTGGTCAGTCGGCTAATTCTCCAACCAGGTGTTGAGCAAATCGCTCGATTCTCGAATCGCCGTGAATTCGCGCCGGGCGCGCTCGATGGCGCTGCCAATGGCGCCCATGCGCACGGCCAGATCATCCTCACTGCGGCTGCCTTGCCAGGCCTCGCGCACCAGGTCCTCGAAGCTCTTGTGGGCATCGAGCGTACCCAGGATCAGATCCAGCTCGCCGATGACCAGCTCGAACATGCGAATTTTGTAGGCCAGCAGGTCGAGGATGTGTGATTCGACGGTTTCGTTGCTGGAGAGGTTGAAAATGCTGACCTCATGCTTTTGGCCCAGGCGGTGCAGGCGGCCGATACGCTGCTCCACGCGCATCGGGTTCCAGGGCAGATCATAGTTGATGAGTTGGTGGCAGAATTGCAGGTTGCGCCCTTCGGCGCCCGATTCTGTGCTGACCAGCACGCGCGCCTCTTTCTCAAAGGCGCGCACCGCGTCTTCTTTCTGAAAAACGTTCATGCCGCCATGAAAAGCGACTGTGGCCACGTTCAAGGTACGCAAGTGATTGACAATCTGTTCCAAGGTGTGCCGATACTCGGTAAAGATCAAGAACTTGCCTGGAAAGCGATCGAGGATTTCGCGCACCGCGTTCAGCTTGCGGCTCTCGCCAATTGTCTGCGCCAGCGCCAGGAATGCGGTCAGGCGCCGGCGCGTGGATACTGCGCGTCGCTCACCAGCTTCTCCAGGGTGCCCACCACGGCCTGTGGACTGCTGCACAGCTCCCGCTGCAAGGTCAACAGCACCAGGCGCAAATGTTTGCTGCCGGACTCCTGCTGAAACTCTTCACGAATGTACTGCGTGACCTGGCGGTACAGCTCTAGCTCAGGCTCGGACAGGTTGAGATGATAGACGGCCGCGCGGCGGGCCGGCAGACGCACGGTCACTTTGCTGCGTTGATTGCGGATCATCACATCGTTGAGGAGGCGGCGCAGCGCGGGCGCGTTGCGGGGCTGACGCCCATCGCGCTGATCGAAATACTGCCGCCGGAAACCGCGCACCGTGCCCAGGTGTCCTGGCGACAAAATCGTGACCAGGCTGTACAGTTCCGTTAGATCGTTCTGCACCGGCGTGGCGGTCAACATGAGGACGTAGCGCTTGCGAATCTGGTTCACAAAGCGCCAGGCCACCGTGCTGCGATTTTTCAGCTTGTGCGCTTCATCCACAATGAGCAGGTCGTAGTCGCGTTCCAACAGGAGCGCGGCGCGGTTGGTCTGCTTGGCTGTGTCCAGGGAAACGATCCAACGCCCTGCGGTGGCCCCGACCACAGCGCGCCAATCAGCCGCAGCATCCAGGATGGTGAAAGGCTCACGGAACTTGCTCTCCAGTTCCTCGCGCCACTGCTCAGTGAGCGACGCGGGCGTCAGCACCAGAATGGTCTGCGCCAGCCCGCGCTCGATCAGCTCCTTCATGATAATGCCGGCCTCAATCGTCTTTCCCAGGCCGACCTCATCCGCCAGCAGCGCGCGGCCGCGCATGTCGCGCAGGGCGCGGCGCGCGGTCTCAAGCTGATGCTCGTAATGCTCCACCGCGATATCTTCCAGGCAGATCAGCTCATCGAAGCCGCGCGACAGGCGCAGCGTTTCCGCGCGCACGCGCAAGTGAAACAGGTCTAGGCTGGCCGGTTCTTGCTGGCGCAGGAAGCGCGCCAGTTCCTTGTGCCCTTCGATGAGGCGCGGCGGCAGCTGCACGCCCAACGCCTCAATGGCGCTGACCAACTGCGTTTGGCGGTTGTAGCGATGCCCACAGCGGAAACACTCCAGCGCGGTCTCTTCATCGAGCCAGCCGCACGACGGGCAGCGCTTGCCCAGAACCACGTCGTCGGCAGTGGAACGGCGCTTCTTGGGGGCTTGGGTCTCGGCCGGAATCTCCAGCCATTCGAATCGTTCAAGCATCTACAAATACTCGTCTAGAACAAGCGGGTTTGCGAGGACGCCGGCCGCGCGCGGTGCTTGGCCCACGCACGCAGCGCGTTGACGGTTTCTTCCATCATTTGCGACAGCGGAATCGTCTCGGCCAGCACGCTGACCATGTCGTCTGTCGCCAGCGGCCGGCTCGCGTCGAAGGCTTCATACAGCCCGGCAATGACGGCCTGTTCGATCTCCGCGCCGCTCAGGCCCTCGCTCGACATCGCCAGGGTGGGCACATCGAACTGCTGCGGGTCGCGACTGCGTTTGCGCAGGTGAATGCGGAAGATGTCCTCCCGTTCTGAGGCCATCGGCAGGTCCACAAAGAAAATCTCGTCGAAGCGCCCCTTGCGCACCAGTTCGGGCGGCAGTTGATCCACCAGGTTAGCGGTGGCGACTACAAACACGGGCGCCTTTTTTTCTTGCAGCCAGGTGACGAAGCTGCCAAAAACACGCGCCGCGGTCCCCGCATCGCTGACGTTCGAACTGCCGACGCCGGAAAAGCCCTTTTCGATCTCATCCACCCACAGCAGGCAGGGCGCAATGGATTCTGCCACTCGGATCGCGGTGCGCAGATTCTCTTCCGACGAACCGACCAGGCTGGCAAAGAGGCGTCCCACATCCAGGCGCAGCAAGGGCAGGCGCCAGGCGTTGGCGACGGCTTTGGCCATCAATGATTTGCCCGAGCCTTGCACGCCCACGAGCAAGATACCGCGCGGCTCCGGCAGGCCAAATTTGCGCGCCTCGTCGGAAAAGGCGCGCACCCGCTTGCGCAGCCATTCCTTCAGGATGTCCAGCCCGCCCACATTCTCCATCTGCTCGCCGTTGTCGTAGAACTCCAGCAGCCCGCTCTTGCGGATGATCTGCTGCTTCTCGGCGGTGACCGCCTCCACCGCGCGCCCATCCAGGCGGCCGCCGGCCATGATGATCGCCTTGGCCAGCGCCTTCTCAGCTTCAGACAGGGTCAGCCCCAACGCTGCTTTGGCCAGGCGTTCGCGCTCGCGGCGGTCGAGCTGAATGCGCGCCTTGCCATCCGCCTCGAGCGTCTGCACCGCGCGCTCATACAGTTCATTCAGTTCGGCTTCCGTGGGCAGGCTGAAGTCAATGACCGTGATTTCCTTTTCCAGCTCCGGCGGAATGCGCAGCACGGGCGAGAGCAGAATCACGGTGCGATGGCCCTTCTGCAGAGCCTGGGCCAGGTCGCGCAGCTTGCGCACGATCTCATGATTCTCAAAAAATGGGTGAAAGTCGCGCAGAATGACCAGCGTCGGGGTGCTGTCCTCCATGATGCTGTTGAGCGCGACCAGCGGATCGCGCTTCGTCGGGTCTTTGCGGCCGTTGGCCTGGTTGACGAAACCCTCCGTGCACGACCAGGCAATCACCTGTTTGCGCGTCTTGGATTCATCGGCCAGCTTCTGGATTTCGACCAGCGCGCGTTCCTCTTCCGCGGTCACCACGTACAACAGCGGATAGCGGGCACGAATGTAAATATCGAGTTCCTGGCGCATCGCGTGCTTGTCCTCGCCCACGTCCTGTGATTTGCGACCCGAAGTATACCACAGAAACTTTGCCTTTGCGCAGTCGGTAAAGCTCATGGTGAAAGAAGCCGCCGCCGCGGTTGTAGAACAAGGGCGAGAGCTGACCGTGGCGCACCTGGATCATGATCCGATGAATTACTCGGAGGATAATCTGCGTGCGTTGTACTTCATCTGTTGTAAGGCGCGTTCCAGCAAATCATTGACCCTGAGTTCGCCCGCCCATTTTCGCAAATAATCCAGATCGAGTGCGCCGGCGCGGGTTATCAGCACACCGAGAATATCGCGCCATTGGCGCTCTGATACTTCGCCGCCGATGCGATACCATTCGAGCTTGGCAAGGACCGTATCTTCGGGGCTGGCAAATTTGGCGCTGATTTCCGTCTCAAAGGCGAAGGTCTGTTGTTGGGCGCGGGCCAGTTGCGACTGTAGAAAGGGCCGCGGACGCGGGACAAAAATATCCACCTTGAACATCGTTTCGCGGTGGATGATGTTGAAACTGGAATGCCGTTGGATCGATTCAGCGATCATCTCATCGTCCACGTAGAATTCATCCTGCAACGCGGCGACAAAGGGTTGTAGGTGTTCCAGCCGCATTTCAGCGACGATATCCGAATCTTGCGTGGTGCGTACCATGCCGTAGAGCGTACTGGCCAGCGATCCGCCGATGAGGTAGGGGATGCCAAACGCTTCGAGAACGCCGGTCACTTTGAGCGTGACTTCAATCGGTTCATTTTGCATGGCTGATTTCTCCATACACTTTGCGGGCGGCCACTTCCCCCAATAATAAACCGGCCAGCCGGCGGCGGATTTCGGCCTCGCTGGCCTGGGGATATTGGGCGCGCAGTCCCATAGACGCCAGCATTTGCGCCGATTTGTTGAGCTGCGCCAGCATATTCATTTTGCGGGTGGGGCTGGCCTGCCGCCATAGCTGGATTTGCAGGGCCTCCATTTGGGGGTGGGTGTCGGGAAAAAGGACGCTCATAGCGTGCTCCCAGGGCCAATAGCCGCGCCATAGACCCATAAACAAGTGAACATTTGATGAACCTCAAGCTGACCAACGTGCTCAGCGACATCACTGGCGTGACTGGGCTTGCGATCATTCGGGATATTATCGCCGGCGAGCGCAATCCGCACAAACTGGCAGCCTATCGCGATCCGCCTTGCCACAAGAGCGAAGCTGAGATCATCGCGGCCTTGTCCCCGGCGCAGGCCGCACAGACCGTTGTTGAAGAACGATCTTCTGACCCTGCCGGGGACGGGACTGCCCATTTACGCCTGAATCTTAAGCCGGGTCCACCACGCGGCCCAGGAAGAGGATCGCGCCGGTCTGCCGGTCGTGAATTACCACCAAGAAAGGGCGATCCACGGTGAGGGAGACCGGCTCCTCCTCTACTTGAATTGAGGTCAGCCTCATCTCGACAGCCGAGGCCGCCGCCGCCTCGGCGCCCTTCTCATCCACCTCCACCACAGCCTTGTGCACCACCGCGCCGATGGAGAGATCGCGCGCGCCGTCTATGCCGGAAAAATCAGCCAGGTCTGGTGTGATGGCGTCGGTCATACCCAATTGGCCGAGCACATCCGCCAGGGAGAAGGTCGAGCCAGCGCGGAATTTGGGCAGACCCAGCGCAACCTTGCGTGAGGTCATGGAACCCATGCTGCTGCGCAGCCAGTCCGCGCTGAGGTTTGCTTCGACCGCATCCAGGCGTCCGCGGTCCGGCACGATGACCGTCATAGCAATCAACGTACCCGTGTACTCCAGGGTGACCGCCTGGTAGCCGTCGCCGGCGCCGTAGGCGAGATCGGCCGGTTTTTGCATAAACATCATGGGCACGCGGCGCTCGCTGCCGTCCAACCGAAAGAACGGCTCGTCATGCGTGAGCGCCTTGTCAAACGGCAGGAGCCAATCGGCCTTGAAGTAAATGGCATTCGCCAGCACCAATCGAGTGTCCGCGGTGATCACGCCGGGCGGAATCAGGTCGGTGATCTTGCCGGTGGTTTGGAAACTCGCCCAATCGTTGACGGCCGCGCGCGCGGCGTCCGGCGCCTGCTTGAAATCGGTCGGCTTGACGCCGGCCCCGTAGTGCTGCTTCATCAGGGCCACAAAGTCTGCTTGCAGCGGCAGGTCGCGCTGCGCCCACAGCGCATTGGCTGTGTTGAGCCGGGCGCTGCTTTTCGCTGCCGGGTAGAGCGCCCAGTTGAGGGTTGCCGCGGCCGCATGCTGCCTGGAATCCGGCAAGGTGATGTGCAGCACCTGCGCCATTTGAGCCTGCGTGTTGCCGCGTGCACCGGCATAGGTCATCGTCAGCGCCGTGGCCAGGCTGTAAGGGGAAAAGAAGAGATTGCCCGGGGTGTCACGCAGCCGCTGATACAGGTCGGTCGCGAACCTGTTTTGTCCGGCCGCGAGCTGGGCCAGGTCTTCCGCGGGGGCGGGTGCAGCGGGCGTCGGGGGTGGTTCGGGCTGCGCCCCCACGGGCACAGGTTCACAGCCAGTTACGAGTTGGACGAGCAGGATAGACAGACAGATTGTAAGCCAGACGCGCCTGGCTAATCGGTTTTTCATGGCAGCACCTCCTTTCAAGTGCGCCATCGAGACGGAAGCCAGTGCGGGATGGTTCCGCGCCCATGTCGCCAATCAAGGAGACGCGCCGCTTTCGCTAATGCCCGGTCTACCGGCGCTCGCGCGTCCAATGCGGCCGCAGCCCAAGCACGCGCGTTACCGGCATGACAACGAGCAGGCCAGAGTTCGGCGCGTTGAAATTGCCGCCGACCGCCTTTTCCGTAACCCCGATCAGTCCCTCCAGGTCAAAGGCGTCATCCACGACCACGAAGATCGTGCGATGGTGATACTCTTCCTCCTCGAGGAGATGGCGCAATGAAGGGAATAAGGGGACGTCATCGCGCTGCGCGCGCAACTGCCGCAGCTTGTGCAGTCCAATACTCTCGAGGATCGTGATGCCGGTGACCCCAAAGGCTTCCCAGGCGCTCAGCACCACCTGGCTCTTTTCCAGGCTCGGCAAGACCGCGACAACCATACTAGGCATAACTTACCTCTTTTTCAGTAAATGCCCGCCGCAGTAGGAGCGGCGTGATCAGGGTAGTAATCAAGACAATGAATGTGATGCTGGAAAACAGCTCGGGTTGAATCAAGCCGGCATCCACACCGACCGCGGCCACAATCAGGCCCACCTCGCCGCGGCTGATCATCCCCAGGCCGACGCGCAGCGACTCGCGGTTCGTGAAGCCACCCAACCGTGCGCCCAGCCCACAGCCGATGACCTTGGAAATGACCGCCGCCACGACCAGGACCGCAATCAACAGCAGATTCGGCCCCGTCAGCAAATGGGCGTCCGTCTTCAGGCCAATACTGGCAAAGAAGATCGGCACCAGGAACGCGTAGGTGATGGTGTGCATGCTGCGCGTGATCTTGGCGTGCAGATGGCTGCGGCCGAAGCCAACCCCGGCGATGAACGCGCCCGTGATCGCAGCCAGGCCGCCGCCCACTTCGGCCGTCCAGGCGAAGGCCAGGGCCACGACCAAGACCAGCGCCGCCAGGCCCTCGCTGATGGACTGGCGATCCACCCAGTCGGCCAGCCGCGGCAGCACCAGGAAGCTGACGGCCCCGGCCGCGGCCAGGTAAACGAACATACGCAGCAGGATGAGCGGCACCGCGGCCAGCCCGGCGGTGCTGGTGGCCACGGCGACAAAGATGGATAGCAGCAGAATGACCAGCACGTCGTCCACGACGGCCGCGCCGAGGAGCGCAATGCCCTCACGGCTGCGCAGCATCCCCAATTCGAGCAGCGTTTGCGCGCTGATGCTGACGCTGGTGGCCGTGAGAATCATGCCGACGAAGAGCGCGGCATTGCCCTGGTAGCCGAAAGGCAGCACGACCAGTGCGCCCAGGGCCAGCGGCGCGATCACACCGCTGACGCCCGCCAGCGTCGCCACGCGTCCCGCGCGCCGCATCTCGCCTACGTCCACCTCCAAACCGGCCAGGAACATCAGGCAAACCACACCCAATTCGGCCAACTCGTAAACGGCTTCGGTCAGCAGGTGCGGCTCAACCGGATTGGCCAGAAACGGCAAGTGGAGAAGGTCAAGCACGCTGGGGCCGAGGAAGACGCCAACCAGCAGTTCGCCCAGGACGGCTGGCTGACGCAGGCGGTTGGCCAACCAGCCCCCGGTTTTTGCCGCTGTGATGATCACCATGAGACAAAAGACAAGCTGCAGAAATGGGGTCATGTGACAGCCCTTTCATAATGACACGACATGGCGCGATTGGATTTACGGCTGACTCAAGCGTATCAACAAAGCATCGGGCGCCATTCAAACTGGGCCGGGCGGGCGATTGAAATTGCGGCAACCACGGCAACGCTTACCTGCGTGCGCTGCGCCCCGAAATTGAAACCCCTCCCAAGCATCGGCGATGCGCACCGGGCTGCTTTCAACTCTGGAGGCTATCCGGCGGACTGTTGACGGGGCGCTGGATCAGCGGCGCCGGCGCCTACCGACTGCCGGCAGGCATCCACCGATTTTCGCGGCGGATCATGGTGGGCGGAAACCCATCGCGCAGGATAAGGAGATTCAGCACCAGGCGAGCGGTGTGGCCGTTGCCATCTATGAACGGATGAATCGCGGCCAGGCGATGATGGGCAAGGGCTGCGCGGCTGATCGGATG
>JBGAVB010000430.1:0-2528 GCA_044228345.1 Anaerolineae bacterium
TTCTGAACTGGCAGGCATTTGTGTGAGCGCCGCCGTGTCCGACTCTGCCGCAATCAGTGAGCGCGGACGGCAGCGAATCGCCCCGCTCAACCGTCCACTTGCAGCCTGCGCAGCAGAAGAGATCGAACGGCCTCACTGGGCGCCGCTGCGCACGCCAGCTCCCTGTATGTCTGCGCCTGGCGCTTGTCACCGCACCGCCGGTGCAAATCGGCCAGGACCGCATGCCACATGTAGGACCCCGCCAGCCATGTCGGAATCTCGAAATCCTGCAGCACGGCAAGCCCCGCCGCCGGCCCCTTCCACTGCGCCACCGCAACTGCGCGGTTCAGCCGGTGAATCGGTGATTGCGATTGGCGCTCAATCTGTTCGTAATAACCGGCGATGCGTTCCCAGTTGGTCGCCTCAATCGACGGCGCAAGACAGTGTTCTGCCGCGATGCCGGCCTCGGCATGGTACTGGGAAAACGTATCGCCCTCGGCGGACTTTGCCAGCCATGTCAAGCCTGTCTCGATCATCTGCCAATCCCACAGGCTGCGGTCCTGCTCCTGCAGCAGAAGCAAATCACCCGCCGCGGTCTGGCGCGAAGCCAGGCGCGCAGCATGCAAGTGCATCAGCGCCAGCAAGGCATATGTTTCAGGATCCTGCCCAGCCGCATGATTGGCCAGCAGCGTAGCCAGGCGCACGCCCTCGGAACATAGCTCTCGTCGAATGGCCAGCTCAGCGTGCGACGACAGGTAGCCCTCTGTGAAAAGCGTATAGATGACATTTCGCACCGCGGGTACCCGCGCGGCATACTGCTCCACGCCGAGCTGGTCAAAATGCTCCGCCCGCGCCCGAAAAATAGCCCGTGCCCGGCCCAGGCGCTTGTATACATTTTCCTCGCTGATGAACAATCGCTGCGCGATTTCACGCGTGTCAAAACCGCACAGCGTCTTCAAGGCCATGATCAGCTGCGACTGGGCTGGCAGCGCGTCATCACAGCATACAAACAACATGCGCAGCATCGCGTCGTTCACTTCCCACGACTGCAGCGATTCCGAGTCGCGCTCCGAAGCCACATGCTCAAGGTCGGCTTCCTTCATCAAGATACGCTCTTGTCGCGCCTGTTTGCGCAGCGCGTCGATGACGGCGTTATAGGCCACGCGATACATCCAGGCCGTCGGCTGGTCAGGCACACCGGCCACCTTCCACCGTTCCAGCGCGAGCATCATCGTTGACTGCACCGCGTCTTCGACCAGCGCAATGTCCGCCATGCCCACCCGCCGGGCAAGCATGGCGACCACGCGCGAATACTCGTGCCTGAAAAAGCTTTCGACGAGCTGGGTAGCGCTCAAGGGCGATGGATCTCGATGATTTCGCAGCCGGAGCCGGGCCCGACCAGACCGGGGCATTCACTCGCGACCACCGCTGCTTCGTCCAGGCTCTCTGCCGCGATAATCATGTAGCCGCCCACAAGTTCCTTAACCTCAACAAATGGGCCGTCATCGGTTTGGGCCTTCCCCACCACTTTCCCAGCACCCAGTTTGCCGCCCATATCCGTTATGTTGGACTTGAATTTCGCCTGCCACGCCCCGAATTTGGCGTACATTTCCTGCATTTGGGCTGGTGAAGGTTGGCGATGTTCTCCGCCAGGCAGATTTCGTTGCAGACACAAGTAGCTTTTCATGATGTTTACTCCTTGATTGTTTCGCAGTCATTGTGACTGTTATCCATATGACGTGCGATCCTTCCACAATTGGACACAATGGCCAGGGCTCTGCCAAATGTCCGGTCGCGCGCCGACGTTCGCCCGGAGCGTGACGCCTGGGTCCGGTCCTCCGCTCCCCGAACCATACCAGTCTGACGCACCAGAGCGGGCCATCACCTTTCGCTGGCGTGATTGAAATGAGCGCGGCTCAGTTTCCCACGCCCGGCAGTTCCTTCCGTGTCACAATAGCCATATTGGCGCTATGAGACTCTTTTTCTGGAGAGATATCCCCGGGCGCAGTCCGGGGATATCTCTCCAGAAAAAGAGTTCTTTGAAGGGTTCCACACCCCAAAGGAGAACGATGACAACTGAGAATGGCAAATGCCCGATCCCCGGGCACGCCGGCAGCACCGCCGGCGGCAAAGGCAGCACGAACCGCACCTGGTGGCCCAACCAACTCAACCTGGGCATTCTGCGCCAGCACGCGCCGGCCTCCAACCCGATGGGCCCCGGCTTCAATTACGCCGAGGAATTCAAGAAGCTGGATCTGGCCGCCCTGAAGAATGACCTGCGGGCGCTGATGACCGATTCGCAGGAGTGGTGGCCGGCCGACTGGGGCCACTACGGCGGCCTCTTCATCCGGATGGCCTGGCACAGCGCCGGCACGTATCGCACCGCCGACGGGCGCGGCGGCGGCGGCGCAGGCGCCCAGCGCTTCGCGCCGCTCAACAGTTGGCCCGACAACGTCAACCTCGACAAGGCCCGCCGCCTGCTCTGGCCGATCAAACAGAAGTACGGCAATGCGATCTCCTGGGCAGACCTGCTGATCCTGACCGGCAAC
>JBGAVB010000431.1:0-2525 GCA_044228345.1 Anaerolineae bacterium
ATGACCGCCGACTGGGCACGCCTGCCCTATGATCTCCTGGCTCTGGTCAGTCGGCGCATCGTCAACGAGGTCAAAGGGGTCAATCGGGTTGTTTACGACATTACCAGCAAACCACCGGGCACGATTGAATGGGAATAGAGTCCTTGATTCGGGAAAACCCTCTATATGTGACTGAGTTCGGCGCCGCTTATCTTGGGGACTCACTGAGCTACCTGCGTCAGATTGAATCAGACTCTGTGGATTTGATCATGACCTCGCCCCCGTTTGCCTTGAAGCGCAAGAAGGAATATGGCAACGTCAGTGACGAAGCGTATGTGGCATGGTTCATGGACTTTGCGCGTGAGTTCAAACGTGTGCTGAAAGACCAGGGAAGTCTGGTGATTGATATTGGCGGCACCTGGGTGAATGGACAGGCTACGCGTTCCTTGTACCATTTTGAGCTCGTGATCGCCCTCTGCAAAACGCTCGACTTCCACCTGGCGCAGGAGTTCTATTGGTATAATCCGTCGAAGTTGCCTTCCCCCGCCGAATGGGTGACGGTGCGGCGAACGCGGGTCAAAGACGCGATTGACCCGGTGTGGTGGTTGTCAAAAACTCCGGAGCCGAAAGCCAGCAACTGGCGCGTGCTAAAACCGTACAGCGACTCCATGCGTAAGCTGCTTGACAATGGCTACAAGGCCAAGCTGCGTCCATCGGGGCATGAGATTTCAGAGAATTTTTCACGCGACAACCAGGGCGCCATTCCGCCCAACTTACTGATCCTGGCCAATACCGACTCCAACAGCACGTATCTGCGTCAATGCCGTGAACATGGCATGAAGCCACATCCGGCGCGTTTTCCGCACGGCTTACCGGAGTTCTTCATCAAGTTTCTGACCGAACCCGGCGACCTGGTGATTGATCCTTTCGCGGGCAGTAACATCACCGGCGAAGTGGCCGAGCGCCTGCAGAGACGGTGGTTGGCGTTCGAACTCGCGCCCCATTACCTGGAAGGCTCGAAATACCGCTTTCCAAGCCTGCGCGCAGAGGCATCCTTGTTTGACAAGGGCTTTGGCGCGTCGACCGCTGAGGAAGATGGGCCTGAGCACTTCACCGCCAACCCCACGACCAGCATGTCGCAGATGGTGTTGCTTGAGGAACCAGCCACTTTCGATCCAGAGGATTCCTAAGGTTCAGCTCGATGAAGCGGAGAATGAGGCAAATCATCGTTTTGCTCTTGCTGGTCGCAGCCGCGGCGTTTGTAGCGCCGCAGGCCTATTGGTACGCGGACGCGCAAGGGCCGGTGCCGCCGGGAGTGCGCCTGGCCGGGTTGGATCTCGGCGCCAGCGACGCGGCGACGATTGACGCGTCGCTGCAGTACGCGTTCAGCCAGCCAGTGGCGGTCTACTACGACCAGAAGCGCCTGATCTTACAGCCGCGTGAGATTGGTCTGCGCGTCAAAACCGCAGAGATGCTGGCCGCGGCCGACGCGCAGGCGCGTGGGCTGGGGCGTTGGCGGGGATTCGTCTACCATCTGATGGGGCGAGTCACGCCGCCGATCACGGTCACGCTGCAATACGACCTGGACAGCGGCGCGCTGGCAACCTGGCTGGCTGATGTGGCCGCGCAGTATGACCGCCCGCCGGAACCGGCGCACGCGCTGCCGCTGGTTGCGGGTAAAATTCCAACCGACACCCTGCCCTTTGTGCCGGGTAAGCCGGGGCTTAAGCTGGCCGCACAAGAGTCGGTGCCGGGCATCATGGCCGCGTTGAGTTCGCCCGACAAGCGTGAAGCGCACCTGGTCCTGGTGGAAACGCCCGCGCCGCCGCCGGGCATTGGCGCGCTGCAAGAACTGCTCAGCGCGCGCGCCGAGCAGTGGCCGGGCATCGCCACCATCTTCGTGCGCGACATTGGCCGCGGCCAGGAGGTCAACGTGAACTCCGATGTGGCCTTCGCCGGCATGAGCACGATGAAGATCGCGATTCTGATCGAGGTCTTTCGCAAGCTCGACCGGCCGCCCAACATCGAAGAGACCAAACTGCTGACTCAAACCCTGGGGCTGAGCGGCAATTTCAGCGCCAATCTACTTCTGCGCATCGTGGGCGATGGGAGCGCGCAGCGTGGAGTGGAGGTGCTGACGGCATCCATGCGCAAATTGGGCCTGGTCAACACCTTCATGGCGACGCCCTACGACGTCGAAGCGCAGAGTTTCCGCATCACCACGCCAGCCAACCGCCGCACCGATCTGACGACAAATCCCGATATTCACATGCAGACCACGGCCAAGGAGATGGGCCTGCTGGCCGAAATGATCGTGCAGTGTTCCGAAGGCGGGGGCACGCTGCTGGCCGCGTACGCCCCGGACATCACGCAAGAAGAGTGCCAGAAGATGCTTGAGATCATGAAGCTGAACAAGCTGGCGGCGTTGATTCCGGGAGGCTTGCCGCCGGGCACACGCGTGGTGCACAAGCACGGCTACATCAACGACAGTCACGCGGACGTGGCGATTGTGTGGGGGCCAACAGGGCCATACGTGCTGAGCATCT
>JBGAVB010000432.1:0-2525 GCA_044228345.1 Anaerolineae bacterium
CGTTGGCGCAGCGCGGCGACATTGACCGCCAGCACGTGCGGAAGCAGCGCTGCGCAGATCGCGCCGTGCGGCGCGTCCGGCAGCATCCCGCCCAACGGCCCGGCCAGCCCGTGCACTGCGCCCAACGCCGCGTTGGCCAGAGCCAGGCCGCCCCACAAAGCGCCCAATGCCATGTCCGCGCGCGCCGCCGTATCCTGACCATCCGCCGCGGCCCGCGGCAGCGCCCGCGCCACGCGGCCGATGCCCTCACGGCAGAAGGCGTCGGTCATCGGATTGGCCCGGTGCGACACGAAAGGCTCGATCAACTGCGTCAGCGCGTCCAGCCCGGTGCTGATGGTGACGGCCCGCGGCAGATCGTAGGTCAGTTCCGGGTCCACCAGCGCCAGCCGCGGCAGCATCAACGGGCTGCGCAGACTGACCTTGACGCGATGGCCAGGTGAGCCAAGCACCGCGTTGCGCGTGACCTCGCTGCCGGTGCCGGCCGTGGTGGGAATGGCGATGAAGGGTAGCGCGGGCTGCGTCAACGGCCGGCCCGCGCCGATCACCTCCAGGTAATCGAGCGGATCGCCGCCATTGCTGAGCAGCGCGGCGATAGCCTTGCCCGCGTCGAGCGCGCTGCCGCCGCCGCAGGCAATGATCAGATCTGCGCCTGCGTCACGGCCTGCCTGCACGCCCTGGCGCGCCAAATCGGTCGTCGGCTCGCCGGTCACGACAAAGGGGCTGACGGTGATCCCGGCCGCGGACAGCTGTTCGATCAAGCCGGCTGCGCGGCCCGCATGGCTGCCTGTCACCAGCAGCGCCCGCCGTCCCATCTCTGCGGCGAGCGGGCCAATCTGGCGCAGGGTTCCCGCGCCGAAGATGATGCGCGTGGCGGTGGCAAATTCAAAGCGCATGGGCCTACCAACCAGCATCCGCGGGAAACACGTTGCTGTACTTGACGCTGCTGCGCGGCGCGGCCATCATCGGCGCCACGGCGTCGCGCCAGGCGGCATAGTGCGCGGTTTCCTTGTGGCGCGCCGGCGCGTCGGCCGTGCGGTAGACCTCAACCAGCAGAAAATGCGCGGCGTCGGTCGCGTTGGCGTCCGGCGCCAGCAGCCGGTCGGCATACTCACGGTAGCGCGCCGGGTTGATCTCCTGGATCAGCGCGGCCAGCCGCGCCATCTGTCCGCTGCGCACGGCATGGTCGAGCAGGGGCTGCACGCGCTGGCCGAGCGTCTGCCCGGCGGCAAACTGCTTGTAAACGGGCCGGAAGTAATCGAACGCCAGGGCTGTAAACTCATCTTCGGTGAGGGCCGCGCTGATCAGGTCACGCGTGGCGGCCGTGTTATACTGTGCAGTCATAGGGCGCTCCTGTGCTGACAGATCGAGTCACAGAATAGCACAACTCAGGCAGGGAGTCAATCAAACAGCGGCGCGTTCAGTTGATAACAATAGTGACAGGCGCCGGCGCTGCCAGCGCGTGACGCTCTTTCGACGTCTATTTCCTGATCCAGACCCCTATGCTATAATACCGCTCGGAGGCATCCAATGGCAACGTACAGGATCACACTGGAAATCGAGCATTTGCCCGAAGGGCCGTATTTGGGGACAAGCCCCGATCTGCCGGGCCTGATTGTGCAGGCCGAGACAGCAGAAGAAGTCATACGCCTGGCGCCTGATATCGCCGCCGACTTGATCCAGGTCATGCAGGAAATGGGTCAACCGCTGCCGACGCAGCTCGTTGCCCTTCTTGCACCGCTGCGTGTGCCAATCGCCGTGCCGGCATGACATATCGGGAGCTCGCCCGCAAGCTGCAAGCCCTCGGCTGCGAGTTCAAACGTCAGAGCAAGGGCAGCCATGAAATCTGGGCCAATCCATACAAGAATCTTTCTGCCGTCATCCCTCACCATCCCGGGGATATCCCCAAGGGGACGCTCAACGCAGTCCTGAGACAGTTGGATATTGACCGAGACGAGTTCGACGCCGCCTGAAGCAAACACGGTCTTTGTACCAGCACCTCAAGCCTGCAGATGCTCTTCGATTTGCGCCAATTGTTCTGCCACGTGATTTCTCTCCGTGACAAGATCCTGCCGACGCTGGCCAAGCACGACCTTCGTTTCGCTGTCCAGCGTTCGCCCCAGGTCCTTGTCCACCGCGGCGCTGTCATTCGACCTACTGTAATCCCTGTAGGACAAATCAAATGCCGAAAGGATGCGAACATGACCCTCAAACAACGCCGCCTGGCCTGGCTGCTGATGGCGCTGGCCGCGCTGGTGCTGTGGATGCTGAACGCCAGCCAGCCCGGCGCTGCGGTCAAGGGCTGCGTGGATGGGTGCGCGACGGCCGCGCTGCCGGACGATGACAGCGTGCGCATCGTTTCGCTCAATATCCTGCACGACTTTCCGCGCTTTGCCTATCTGCCGCAGCGCCTTGATCTGATCGCGGCCGAAATTCGGCGCCTGGATGCCGACATCGTGCTGCTGCAAGAGGCGCCCTGGACCTGGCGCGTGGGGTCGAGCGCGGCCTACCTGGGCCGGGCCACGGGG
>JBGAVB010000433.1:0-2517 GCA_044228345.1 Anaerolineae bacterium
ATGGCATCAAGACGGATGCGGGTGCTGGCGCGCGGGCCAATCGTCACCGTGGCATTAGCCGAAAGGGTGTCCACAGGCGCGGCGGTTTGCGGTCGCCGCGCGGCCATGACAGGCGACGGCCACAGCAGGACGATAAGCAGCGCAACGTTTAGCAGGCTGCTCACAGCGAGCCGCGCGCGCTGAGCGGCGGCGGGCGTGTTCAGCCGGTGTAAAAAAGGGAACTTGCCTAAAGCCCTGGAATCTGGTATGCTATCATTTATCATGGCACGCTTTCGCTCCCGCACCGATGGCTGGATGAGAGTCTGCTGTAGGTAGACGTTTGATGGTCGTTCAGTTAAACGTTGAGCAATCGGCATGGTTCCTGGGTTGCTGCGGCTGCCGAGCCAACGTGAGAGATGGGTGAACAAATATGATTAAGCTGCTAATGAGTTGGGATATCAAGATGGGGCGCGAGCAGCCGTACTTTGAATTCATCGTGCGGGAGTTTGCCCCTGGGCTGATGCGCCTCGGTATTCAACCGACGGAGGCCTGGTACACCATCTACGGCAAAGGGCCGCAAATCCTGACCGGCGGCGTCACCGACGACCTGGATACGATGCAGCATATTCTGAACAGCCAGGATTGGCAGCGTCTGCACAGCAAATTGCTCAACTACGTGACCAACTATCAGCAGAAGGTCGTCGAAGCCAGTGGGCGCTTTCAACTGTAAAGCGGTTGTCGTCGCCCTGAATACGTACTACAAGCCCCATGGCCGACGCCATGGGGCTTGTGATTCGGTGCTAGTTTTATAGGTGCTAGTTTTAATGGAAAGCGTGCGCCGACGCGCACGAACAGCTCAACCAGGAGCCGGCTGCGGCGCTGGAGTCGAGGGCGCTGGGCCGCTTTCTGGCTTTGAATGAGCGGTCTGGCTTGCGTCGCTCTTGGCCTCAGCCGCAGCTTCCTTGCCGGTCTCTTTGCCGGCGTCGTTTTTTGCTGTTGACGGGCCGGTGCTGCTCTTGCCCCGATTATCTGTGACATAAAAGCCTGAGCCTTTGAAGATGATGCCTACTGGTTGAATGACCCGAAACAGCGCATCTTCGCCACATTCGGGGCACAGCGTTAGCGCAGCATCAACCATGCGCTGCTGACGCTCGAAGCGAATTCCGCAGTTGCGACATTCGTACTCATACAGTGGCATAGACTACTCCGCATCTTCATTCCAGTATTTATGTTTGGCTATCATCATGTACCAATAGGTCACAAACGGGCGTCATTATACACGAAGCGCAACCCTTTGACAAATGCCCCGCCAAATTGGTCTTGGCGCTGACAGGATTTGTCGGCAAGCGGGTCGTCTCCTTCAGCGAGCATGAACGTCTTGCCGTACAGGGTTAGGTGGTTGATGAACGCGCCCACGTCACAGCCCAATGGATTACAGTATTGCACGATGGCCTTTCACCCGGACGCCATCAAGAAAGGTTTGATCATGCGCACACAATTTGGATTGCCCATGCGCCGACTGCCGGTCAAGCGCGGCCAGCGCGCCGGAACGATCATGGCCCGGTTTGCTTCCAGCTTGGGCGTCACAGGCGTATTAGCGGCCAGCCTACTCCTTGTGTTTCTCTTTCGTCCAACTGCGGCTGCCTTGCCGTCTGCCCAGGCGCCCGCGTCGGCCTCGCCTGCGGCCGGCGACGGCGCTAATTCGTTACAAATGACGACCGATGCCGCCGGGCTGATTCTCGATCTCAGCACCGACGCCTACCAAATGGCCCCAGTGACGCTCGACGGCGCAGACTACTTGCGTCTCACAGCCCCGGACACCACGCCGATGGGCGATCCGGGCGCGCCGGAGATTCCTGTACGCCGCGTCTTGCTGGCTGCGCCGGCTGGCGCGACCATCCAGGTCACGGTCCTGCGTTCGGATGGCGAGACTGTCGGGCTGAATGGCTTGCTGGCGCCGGTACCCCACACGTCGGCGCGCCTAGCGCTGCCGCCGTCCGACGAGAGTTTCACTGGCCGGCCAGCCGGCCTCGATGACTCGTACGTGCTCGACAATCAGGTTGCGCAGCGCGATGCCTGGCTGCCGGATGGTCTTGTCAGCGTGGACAGCGACGGCTACCTGCGTGACCAACGCGTCGTCAGTGTGTCGCTGCACCCGTTCCAGGTCAATCTTGCACAGCGCACGCTGCGCATCGTGCGCCATCTGCGAGTTAGGGTAGATTTCATTGGGCAGCCGATCATGGCGACCGACGCCGCTTCGGTATCGCCCTACGAGTCTATTCTTCGCAGCCAGGTGTTGAACTATGAGCAAGGCAAGGCCTGGCGCCTGTCGCCGGCTCAGATTCCGCTGGACGCCCGGCCTGCCGCGGCCAACATCAGCCGCCCCGCGGACACAGGCGAGCGTTGGCGTGTCGAAGTGGACCATGACGGCCTGGTTGCGCTCGATTATGAGACCCTGCGCGAGGCGGGTGTGCCCGTTGACGCGACCGACCCGCGGCGTTTTCGTTTGTGGCGTGATCAACAGGAAGTGGCGATCCT
>JBGAVB010000434.1:0-2506 GCA_044228345.1 Anaerolineae bacterium
TGCCTGCGTCATCGGTCGCGTCACACCCTGGGCGGGAACCACGCCGCGCATCATTATTCTCTAGCCGCTGGCTTGCAACAGAAGCGTGAGGTGAAGCCATGTCTGAGTCCCCGTTCCCGGCCCGCCTGGTCGTTCTCATTTCAGGCAATGGCACCAATCTACAGGCCTTGCTCGACGCGTGCCAGGACGGCCGCCTGGCTGCGCAGGTGGTGGCCGTCGTCTCCAATCGCCGTGATGCCTACGGCTTGACGCGCGCGCAACAGGCGGGTGTGCCAACGGTGTACTTTCCGCGCAGGCCTTACACCGAGAGCGGGCAGCCGCGCGAGGCCTACGACCAGGATTTGAGCGAACGGGTGGCGGCTTTTCAGCCCGATCTGATTGTGTGCGCAGGTTGGATGCAGGTGTTGACGCCGGTCTTCATCAGCCGCTTTGCTGATCGCCTCATCAATCTGCACCCAGCCCTGCCCGGCCTTTTTCCCGGCACGCACGCGATCGAGCGCGCCTTTGCCGCGTTTCAGCACGGCGAAATCGAATCCAGCGGCGCTATGGTGCATTTTGTCGTACCGGAGATAGACGCCGGTCCGGTGCTTGACCAGATCGTGGTGCCCATCCTATCCCATGACCAACTCGCCGATTTCGAGGAGCGGATGCATGCCCACGAACGCATCCTGCTCGTGCGCGCGGTCCAGAAATGGCTGGCAGAGCGAGCCAACTCGCCATCTTTGTAACGCAAAGAGCCAAAAATCCTGTGCACCCTGTCCACATCGGCTTAGGGTGCGCAGTTACAAAGGAGATGTAATTCCTCATGACAATTCAACGGGCTTTGCTGAGCGTACATGACAAATCAGGGCTGCTTGACCTGGCGCGGATTCTGGTCACGCAGGGGGTCGAATTGGTGGCGAGCGGCGGCACCGCGCGTGCGTTGACGCAGGCCGGTCTGCCTTGCACGCCAGTCGAAGAAGTCACGCATTTCCCTGAAATGCTAGGCGGCCGGGTCAAGACCCTACATCCGGCCATTCACGGCGGCATCCTCGCCCGCCGCACCGCGCAGCACCTGGCCGACCTGCGCAAGCAGGGAATGCAGCCGTTTGACCTCGTGGTGTGCAACTTGTACCCATTCACTCGCACCGTGGCCCGCGCCGATGTCACCGAAGCCGAGGCCATTGAGGAGATTGATATTGGCGGCGTCACGCTGCTGCGGGCCGCGGCCAAGAATTTCGAGTCAGTGACGGTGCTGTGCGATCCGCAGGACTACCTGACCGTGGCGCTGCACGTGGAGAAAGGCGAGCCTGTTCCAGCCGAGACGCGGCGGCACCTGGCGCTGAAGGCTTTCCGCCACACCGCGGCGTACGACGCCGCGATTGCCACCTGGCTGGGTCGCCAGGCCGAAGGCGCCGATGCGTTTCCGGCCGTGCTGACGCTGAGCGCCAATCTGGCGCAGGTGCTGCGCTACGGCGAAAATCCTCATCAACGCGCCGGCTTCTACCGCTGGCCGGACGCGCCGCTGACCCTTTCCCAACTCAGCGGTGAGAAGGAAATGAGTTATAATAACTACGTAGATCTCGACGCTGCGTGGGGCATGGCGCAGGAGTTTGCACGGCCGACGGCAGCCATCATCAAGCACACCAACCCCTGCGGCGTGGCCAGCGCGGCGACGCTGGCGGAAGCCTGGCCGGCCGCGCTGGCGTCCGACCCGCTGTCAGCCTTCGGCAGCATCGTCGCCGTCAACCGCACGGCTGATCTGGCGACCGTCGAAGCCATCGGCTCGCTGTTCGTGGAAGTGCTGGCCGCGCCGGCCTTTGAACCAGAGGCGCTCAAGGCGCTCAAGCGCAAGAAGAACCTGCGGGTGCTGGAGGTCAAGCCAGAGGCCACCTTCCCTTACGCCATGCGCACCGTGCATGGCGGGCTGCTGGTGCAGACGCCGGACGACACGATTGAGCCGGCCAGCACGTGGCAGGTCGTGACGCAGCGCCAGCCGACGGCTGACGAGATGGCGGCGCTCGATTTTGCCTGGCGCGTGAGCAAGCACGTCAAGTCAAACGCCATCGTGTTTACGACCGCCAACGAGGTGGTTGGCGTGGGGGCCGGACAGATGAGCCGCGTGGATTCGGTGCACCTGGCCGCGCAAAAGGCCGGCGACAAGGCCAGGGGCGCGGTGGTCGGATCGGATGCCTTCTTCCCCTTCCCCGATGGCGTCGAAGCCGCGGCGGCGGCCGGCTGCACAGCCGTGGTTCAACCCGGAGGGTCCATGCGCGACGCGGAGATAATTGCTGCCGCCGACCGCCTGGGCCTGGCGATGTGTTTCACCGGCGTACGACATTTCAAGCACTAACGTCAGAGACCGAAAATCAGAGGAGGGGGAAGCATGTTTGTCACAACGCATGATGTGGCGGTGTACGAGAAATTCTTGCTCGTGGCCGTGGGGCTGGATGATGTGGAGGATTTTGGCGAGGATGAGCTGTGGGACGCGGTTGAGGAAAACGACTGGGTGGTAGCCCAGAACAAG
>JBGAVB010000435.1:0-2502 GCA_044228345.1 Anaerolineae bacterium
CGCAGTTGGTAATCAGGGTACCAGCCGGCATGCCCCATCCGCTTGCCCACGATATAATTGAAACGCGGCGCCCACCACCCCACTTCGCTGCGCTGGATCACCTCACGCAGCTCGGCGGCCAATTCGGGTGTGATCCGTTCATCGGCATCCAGGAAGAAGATCCAGTCGGCCGTCGTGGCCTCGAGCGCATGATTGCGCTGCCGCGCCCAGCCTTCGAACGGCCGCTGAATCACCTCGGCGCCGGCGGCTTGCGCCAAGTCTGGGGTGCCATCGTCGCTAAAGGAGTCTGAGACGACCACACGGTCGGCCCAGGCCGCGCTGGCGATGCAGTCGGTAATATGACGGGCTTCGTTCTTGGTCAGAATGACTACAGCGAGCGTAGGTGGCATCGGTCAGTGTGTTCTCCAAATGCACAGTAAGCGGGGCGCCAATCAGGATCAGGTGCGGGCCAGGGCCGTCACTTGTCGGTACGCGTTCAGCCGCAGTTCCAACTCCGCGGCCGTC
Organism: Anaerolineae bacterium; assembly: GCA_044228345.1. Classification (GTDB taxonomy): domain Bacteria; phylum Chloroflexota; class Anaerolineae; order SSC4; family Amarolineaceae; genus Amarolinea. The sequence goes on from JBGAVB010000435.1 coordinate 505, forward strand.
AACGCGCCCTGCGCCGCCTGACGACGCGCGCGGCGCATCTCCGCCGCCATGCCGATCTGGATCAAGCCGCGCGCCAGCCAACGCCGCAGAGGGCCGTAACGGCGTGCGTAGAGGCGCAGGCGGCTGCGCCAGAGAGCCACGATCATTTCACCGCGGAACTGACGCGTGCTCTGTCCTTCGAAATGGGTGACGCGCGCCGCGGGCACGCACCACAACGGCCAGCCGGCGTCGTGCAGACGCCAGCACCAGTCAATTTCCTCGCAGTACATGAAATAGCCCTCGTCCAACAGGCCGACGGCCTGGATCGCCGCGCCGCGCAGCATCAGCGCCGCGCCCAGGGCGGCGTCAATGGGAAAAGGCCGCGCGGCCGCGTACCAGGCGCGGGGATAGCGACCGTTCAGGCGGGACGCCAGCAGGCGACCGTGCACGGGAAAGAAATCAAAGAAGAGCTGCCACAGGCCTGGAAAGCGAAAAGCGCCGTGCTGAAAACGGCCATCGCCGTAGGCCAATTGCGCGCCGCACCCGCCAACCTGGGGATTATCGGCAAGGAATTGCACCATCGCGGCCCGCGCCCGCGGCTCGACGGTCGTGTCGGGGTTGAGCAGGAGCACAAAATCGGGCAAAGATGATCTGGCCGGCGGTGCAGCCGCGGCGTCGAAGCCGAGCTGGCGCAGGGCGATGTTGTTGCCGCGCGCAAAACCCAGATTTTCCGCCTGGCGCAGCAAGTGCACCCCAGGAAACGCCGCGGCCACCATGTCTGCGCTGCCATCGGCCGAAGCGTTGTCCACCACCCACACCTCCCAGGCCTGGTCGGCCGGTCGTTGACTGACGGCAATGGAGGCAAGACAGCCGGCCAGCAGCTCGCGCACATTCCAGCTAACGATCACAATCGCGAGGCGCAGGGGGGAGGAGTGGTCAGGCGCGGGCGCCAGGGTCACGGCTGGCCCACCTCAACGCTGATGCGATCCACGTAGTTATTGGCCACGGCCACGAATTCGTGAATCAACCCGCCCCACCAATAATTCGTCGCGGAGGGCGGGGCCTTGTCGAACTGAATGCAGCCGTTGACCTGACCGCGCTGGCCGGGCATCAAGTAGTACTGCTCAACGCCATCAATCAGACGCCGTTCCAGGTCCTGCTTGCGGCCGATCGCCCAGCGGAAGGGGAAGTCAACCCCAGTGGTGTCGTAGTTGACGCCGAAACGCCAGACGCCGGCCTGCTGGTACCACGAGTTGTCGTTGTTTTCAACGGCCAGGGTGTTATAGTTCTGGCTGAACTGGTAGGTCTGGCCCGGCCAGGGGCCGGCCGTGCGAATGGGCACCGTGCCTTCATTCGACACGGTCGCGGTGAAACAGAGCGTCCCGCCAAGGGGTACGCCGACCACCCGATTGATCTCACCCTGCCAATCAATGTCGCCCTGCAGAATGTCGGCGCGCGGCTTGCCCCCTTCCTGGATCGTGAGCGTCGAGGAGACGACCACATGGTTGCCCGCCAGGTCACGCGCCTCGCCCACGATCGTATAAGCGCCGTCGGGCGGCGGTTCCGCGCCCTTGTCCACACCGCCTTCATAGCGGTATTCATGATACCCCTTGTCGCCAGGCTTAATCACGCGCTCGCTTTCAGACAGATAGTATTTCACGTCTGGCTGCGCCGGATTCACCAGGTAGACATTGACGCTGTCGGTCTTCTTGGTCAGGTAATAGGAAATCGAAACCCAGTCATCGCGCAGGCCGTCCTGGTTCGGACGAAACTCCTGCGGTACGACGCTGAAGTTATCGAGCAGCGGGAGCTGCGTGTCGCCGTCTTGCAGGGTGATAGCGCCGGTGATCTCCTGCATGTGGCCGTTGGCTTCGGTCGCGACAATGGCCCACGTGTAGACCCCATCTGGAAGCACCCAACTGTCCACGAGCTGCCGGCCGGCCGCCGTGTCGAGTACGCGCGGCTGGTTGACAGTGCCGCCCCACAGCACTTCATACTTTCCGGGCGAGCGCGGCCGTT
>JBGAVB010000436.1:0-2475 GCA_044228345.1 Anaerolineae bacterium
GAGACCATGGCCCGGGTGGAGCAGGCGCTTGGCCCTCTGACCGCGGTGCCCGGCTATGATGGGCGCGATCCCTCGCGGCCCTATCGCCTGGCGGGCGCGCAAGGTACGCTGGGCTTTATTAGCTCGGTGACGCAGCCTTTTTGCGCCGGTTGTGGCCGTGTGCGCGTGACAGCAGATGGTAAGCTGCGTCTCTGTCTTCTGCGCGACAATGAAGTAGACTTGCTGGCGCCTCTGCGCAGTGGCTGTTCGATGAACGAGCTGCAAGCGCTCATACGCGCCGCCGTGTGGGGTAAGCCGTGGGGTCACGGCCTGGCCCATGATGTGGTCCCAGAGTTTCGGGTCATGTCCCAAATCGGCGGTTGAATAAACAGTAGCAAAATTCACAGAGACCGTTTTTTGTTTATTATTTCTTGAGGGAGGACATTCATGATTACGTTGACACCATCGGCCGCGAGCAAGCTGCAAGATGTGCTGCACAGCAAGGGCTATAGCGAAGCCACACACGGCCTGCGCGTCTTCGTGCAGGGCGGCGGTTGCGGCGGTATGCAGTACGGCATGACCTTCGAGGGCAATCCGCGTGAGGTTGACGAGGTTTACGAGAACTACGGAATCAAGGTTTTCGTAGATCCCACCAGCCTGTTCTACATCAACGGCGCGCGCATCGACTACCTCGAGAGTCTGATGGGCGGCGGCTTCCACATCGAGAACCCCAACGCCGTGTCAAGTTGCGGTTGTGGCAGCTCGTTCCGCACGGCGCAGACGCACAGCGGCGAAGAACCGGCTTCTTGCAGTCATAACTAACGACGAGCGCAAGTCGCTTAACGAAGGACGGGAGATGGCTTCCGCGCAGTCGGCAACGACTGTGTGGCGTTTATCTTGCGTCCTTCGTTTTTGTTAGCCGACCACACTCCGCGGTGATAAAACCCATGACTCGACTCTTCACGCTTGACGAGGCGAACGCGCAATTGCCGCGCATCCAAGCCTTGTTGATAGAATTGCAGCAGGCGCGCCGGACACTCCTGGCCGCGCGTCCCGATCTGGAGCCGGTGCTGCGCAAAGCCGGGACCAACGGCGGCAGCCGCCGCGCCGGGGAAATGCTCGCCGAGTTTACGCGGGTCGAAGAAGCCTCAGCTGAGTTGCGCGCCATCGGCTGCGTGATCAAAGACGTAGACCCCGGCTTAATTGATTTCTTGCACCGTCTGCCCGACGGCCGCGAGGTTTATCTGTGCTGGCGCCAGGGCGAGGAACGCATTGAGTTCTGGCACGAGGTGCAGGCCGGTTTTGCTGGCCGCCGGCGACTTGTTTAGCTGCTCGTGGTTGGGAGCATCCCATTTTCGGGGCGCAGTTCGAAATGAACCACGGAACAGACAGAATACACGGAAGGGAAGACGAAGAATTGCATTCTGTGTGGTCTGTGTATTCCGTGGTGGACTGGATAGTAGGCGAAGGCCGGCGAAGAAAGAAATCACTCAATGACGAATAGACAAGCCGAACCAACTGCCGCCGCTGCTGTGGCGTCGGATGCCCGCGATGACGCGAAGTCGCCCACCTTGTGGGCACGCGCGGATGCCGTCCTGGACAAGTTTCGCCCCACGTTGAACATGGACGGCGGCGATGTGGTCCTGTTGGATATCCAGGACGGCGTTGCTTATGTGGAGATGCGCGGCGCGTGCGTGGATTGTCAGCTCTCGCAGCTCACGATGAAAATTGGGATTCGCCGTATCATGCGCCAGGATGTCCCGGAGATCAGCGACGTCAAGGCGACTTTCATCAACTGAAATTAGTCTGGCCCTGCGTAGATGCGGTATCATACCGCTGACGGCCCGTTGACGCGCACCCCGGCCAGCGCGCCAGTCATCGAGCGCAGGGTTTTTTGCTGCCTGGCTGGAGGTGAACTCATGGTGATGCGAAAAGACGTCCGTCAGATTCGGCCTTACGTATACGAAATCGCGCGCAACTTCCGTCACGACATGCGTGTGCCGGCGCGCTTCTATGCCGATGAGACGATTTTGCAGCAGGCGCTGGGCGATGACTGCCTGGATCAACTGATCAACACGGCCACGTTGCCCGGCATTGTAGGCCATGCCCTGGCCATGCCAGACATTCACCAGGGCTACGGCTTTCCCATCGGCGGCGTCGTCGCGACCACCGGCGCGGATGGCGTCATCTCGCCTGGCGGAGTTGGATTTGACATCAACTGCCTGGCGGGGGATAGCCTGGTGCTCGACGCCTGGGGATCCACGCGTCCGATCGCGGACTACGAACGTGACTGGTCGGCGCAAACCCTGCGCTGCCACGACTTGCAGGCCAATCGCGAGGCGCAGACGCCCATTGCGCATTTTTTGCGCCAGACGCCGCGCACACCGGTGCTATGCGCCACGACCGCTTCGGGTCGCACGGTGGTTGCCACGGCGGACCATCCTGTCTGGACGCCAGAAGGCATGGTTGACCTGGGCGCTCTTGCGGTGGGCGACC
>JBGAVB010000437.1:0-2471 GCA_044228345.1 Anaerolineae bacterium
GCACATTTCCAAAGCCGAGCAGAAAGAACGTCTGCTTGATCGTCTCAACACGCCAGACAAGCGCTGGAAGTTCGCCCTGGGCGATCTGAAAGAGCGAGCCTTGTGGGATCAGTACCAGGAGGCTTACGAAGACGCGCTCAATAAGTGCACCACGGCGGCGGCGCCCTGGTATGTCGTCCCTGCCAATAAGAAATGGTACCGCAACTACGTGGTTGCGCGCATCGTTCGCCAAACGCTGGAAGAAATGGACCCGCAGTATCCCCAGCCGACTGAGGACCTGAGCCACGTCGTGATTGAGGACTAGGAATTACGAATTGCCATGCAGATTGCCGACATTCTTGAGAAGACCGAAGCCAGCCGTGAGCAGCTCGACCTGGCGCTGGAAGGGTTGACCCCGGCGCAGATGGAAATGCCGGGCGTCATGGGCGCCTGGTCCGTCAAGGACATCCTGGCCCATATCGCGGTCTGGCAGTCGCGCCTGGTGCGTTTGCTCTTCCAACTGGCGCGTCAGCAGAAGCCCCAGTGGGATCTGCGCGACGTGGACGGCATCAACGCGCAGATCTACACGCAACAAAAAGACCGGCCGCTAAACCTGGTGTTGGAAGATATGGAAGGCGTCTTCGAGCAGGTCTGCCTGCGCCTGGAAACGCTGCGCGAGGCAGACCTGGCGCGCCGCGTGGGCAACGTCAGCCTGGCTGAGATTATCGCCGCCAATACGTATGAACATGATGATGAACATACGGCGCAGATCGTGGCCTGGCGCAGCCAACTGCCGCCTGCCGCGGCATGATCCTCGCAGCGCTGCCGCCCATCATTTCCGCCAGCCGCTTCGTGTCCATTGACCCGGAGCGGCTGGCGGAGATCAGCCTCACCCTCACGCGTGATGCCCTGCGCCTGCCGACCTGGGACGAGCCTTTTTTCAACCGCAGACGGGCCGCGGGCGACCTGGCCGACTTCATTCTGTTGTTCAACGCCATCAATTTCTGCTACTGGGGCGATCCGAAATGGGCCTGGGTCAGGAACGGCGAAGGCGGTTCGTTTGGCGTCCTGGCCGCGCTCAGTCAGGCCTTGGATGACGGACTTCCCCTGCTCGATGCGGCCTACCTGGCGCAGATCAGCGCGGCGCAGCTCGGCGCCATTCTGGCTGGCCGGCATGGTGTATCCCTGCCACTGTTGGACGAGCGGGCCGCTATTTTGCGCGCGGTCGGCGTCACCTTACTGCGCGAGTTTGGCGGTCGGTTTGCGCATGTCCTGGCTGCGGCCGGCGGCGATGCGCTGGGCCTGGTGGATCTGCTCACCACCCGCGTTCCCTCCTTCGACGACCACGCCTGGTGGAACGGCCAGCGGGTGGTGTTTCATAAACGAGCGCTGCTGGCCGCGGCCATGATCTATGCCGCGCACCGCGGGCAGGGACTGGGCCAGCTAAGCCGCATAGATCAACTGACCGTCTTTGCCGACTACAAGCTGCCCCAGACGCTGCGCGCCCTGGGTATCCTGCGCTACGCGCCGGCCCTGGCCGCCGTCGTGGACAGCCAGCGCCTCATTCCGGCGAACAGCCAGGAGGAGATCGAGATTCGCGCGCACACGATCTGGGCCGCTGAGCGGCTGCGTCAGACTCTGCAACCGCGCTTTCCCGACATCAACGCGCTACACCTGGACTATTGGTTGTGGACTGCCAGCAAACAACTGCCCCCCACGGCGCCGCCCCATCACCGCACCCTTTCCATCTTCTACTGAGCCGGCGGCGTTTTGTTCTGACACAGGGACTGAGGGGGAGCACCGAGGACATGAGCGAAGAGATGATTGATGCTTTCTGGCGCGCCTACCAGGCCACCCTGCCCGCCGACGCGCCAGCTCAGAACGCAACCTATGTGGCCGAGTCTTTCGGCGATAACCCTGGTCTGGCCGATGAGCTGACTGGGCTGGTGCTGGCCGGCGCGAAGACCGCCACTTGTTCGGCGCTGTGGGAGTGGGAAGCCGCCAGCGATCCCCTGCCGCACGTCGGGCTGCACACCATCGTGCTCGACGCGCATGGTTTGCCGCGGTGTATCATTGAAACCACCGAAGTCTTCATCCGCGCCTACGATCAGGTAGACGCGCAGTTTGCCTGGGAAGAGGGCGAGGGCGACCGCTCCCTGGCCTATTGGCGCGACGCGCATCGGCGCTTTTTTACGCGCACGCTGCCGCGCGTCGGCCGCACGTTCGCGCCCGACATGCCGCTGGTGTGTGAACGGTTTCGGTTGGTCTACAGATCTTTGACCCCAGATTCGCCCGCGCCCGCATAACGTTCGTTGCTGCGCGAAAATCGCCGCGGCATCATCGTTAGTGGCATCAAGCCAGCTCCCCCGGCCTTCGTTGTTTTCCTAAGCGTCTTAACGCCAACGCCAAGACTCGCGCTGCTCAGCCAGCAGAAGGGATTCCATATGTTGCGCGCGCCCCGGTTATCCCTGCTCATGGTTCTTGTCATGATC
>JBGAVB010000438.1:0-2445 GCA_044228345.1 Anaerolineae bacterium
CGGGGTGGGGCGAGCACATCATGCGCACAACCCTGGCGCGCGTTACCGTTGACCTGATCGCACGCCTGGGCGATCCCCAGACCGCGGCCGAAGCCGCCATCAGCAGTCTGCAGAAGAAATTGAGAGGCCTGGCCGGCGTGATTTGCCTCAGCCCTGACGGCCGTGTGGGGCGCGCGCACAGTACGGCCAACCTGGCGCATGCCTGGCAAGCGGCCGGGATGTCAACCGCAGCGTTGCGACTTGAGGTTGGCGGATAGCGCCGCGATAGACCCATGCCTCTAGACTGTGGCCGCGTCCAGGACAGCATCCACGGCGGCCGCGAATCCGGTTAGCAGCGGTGAACGGGCAGACTCGCCGCGTCTAAAAATGCCGTGGGTGACGTAGGAGTCGCCTCGCAGGGTCAGAACCGTGACCGTTTCCAACTGTGGGTCAACCAGCCAATACTCCTGAATCCCGGCACGGGCGTATTCCCCGCGCTTGATCACCAAATCACGTTCTCGGTCACCAGGCTCTCCGCTGACTACCTCTACCACAAGGTCAGCGCCTTCGAAGTAATCATTGTGTTCGCGCGCTCGATGAGCAGCCGCCATGAAGATCAAATCCGGCTCGCGAAATTTGCCAGGCCAGAGGCGCACGCGAAACGGCGCAATCAAGAGGGTGCCAAGACGACGGTGTGCAACAAAATCGAACAGAAGCCGATACAGAAAGAGAACAATCTGTTGATGGCTGCGGGTCGGCATGCTCAGCACCTCCAAATGGCCGTTTGAAAACTCGACCAAGTGATTCGTTTCCAGCGCCATGTATTCCGCCTCCGTCCAGGCGCCCTGCGCCGGAAACAGCAGCGCAATGTCCCACACCGGTTCGAGAAGTTGATCGGGTGTTGTGGTTGGCGTCATGATGGTCATCGGCTGAATCCTTCTCTGTGACGTACGCGGCCGAAGCCCTTGCCTCCGGCGGCATGACGTTGCATTCCTATCGGTTCTGGCATGCAGGCATGGCGCGGGAATCCTATCCGGGCCCGGTTTCGCTGCTTGGCACGCTCTTGAGTCGTTCGGTTTCTGCCAGCAGGGCTTCCGCGCTTTCACGGCCGACGGAGGTGGGCGTGCCCAGCATTTGCGCCAGCTCTTCGACGCGCGCCGGGCGGGCCAGCGATCGCACTTCGGTGATGGTGCGTCCCTCGTGCGTATCCTTTGAAACGCTGAAATGGGTGTCGCCAAAGGCAGCCAACTGCGGCAGGTGCGTGATGCAGAGCACCTGGTGGTTGCTGTTCAGGCTCCACAGCTTCTGGCCGACGATGGCGCCGACGCGGCCGCCGATGCCGACATCAATCTCATCGAAGATCAGCGTAGGCGTCTCATCCGCGTGGCTGAGCACGGTCTTGAGCGCCAACATCAGGCGCGAGGTCTCGCCGCCCGACGCCACGCGGGCCAGGGGCCGCAGCGGCTCGCCTGGGTTGGCCGACACCAGGAATTCCACGCGGTCGAGGCCGGTGCTGTCGAAGCTGACGCGGCGCTGGATTGCGGATTCCTCGGCGCTGGCGGCGGCTGCGCCAGGAAATGCGCTGGCCGACACAAACGCGCCATCGGCGCTCTCCTGCCACTGGATGTCCACGGCAAAATTGGCGCGAGCCATGCGCAGATCCGCCAGTTCGTGTTCAATGGCACGCGCCAGCCGTTCACCCGCGGCCCGCCGCGCGTGCGACATTTGCGTCCCCAACGCGCCGATTTCGTGCAGCAAGCGCTTTTCTTCTTTGCCCAATTCCTCGATGCGTTCGCCCGCGTGCGTGATGCTGTTCAATTCAGCTTGGGCGCGCTCGCCAAAGGTGACAATATCGGCAATGGAATCGCCGTACTTTCGTTTAAGGTTGTAAATCAGCGAAAGGCGTTCTTCGGCCTGCTGCAGGCGCTCCGGGTTGAATTCGATGCCATCGCCGTAGTGGCGCACTTCGCGGCCGATGTCAACGATTTGTTCAGTCAGGTCGTCTAATTGGCGCTGCAAATCTTCCAGGGTAGGATCAATGCGGATGAGACGGCCCAGGGCGTGGCTGGCCTGGCCCAGCATGTCCACCGCGGCCGGCTGTTCGTCGCCGCCCTCCTCCAGCGCGCCGATGACCTGTTCGGTCAACTTCATGAGCTGTTCGGCATTGGAAAGGCGTTTGAGTTCCATTTCCAGGGCCTTGTCTTCGCCAGCCGCCAGGCGCGCGGCGCCAATTTCATTCACCTGGTAGGTGAGCAGGTCAACGCGCCGCGCCAGCTCGCGTTCATCGCGCTGCAAGGCGATCAATTCGCGGCGCACCGTATTGAGCTGGCGCACCAGGCGCGCCATGGTGGTGCGCAAATCCTCTAAATTGACATAACGGTCAAGCAGGCCCACGTGCCGTTTGACGTTCATCAGCGACAGATGCTCGCTTTGCCCATGCACATCCACCAACGCGGCGCCAATCTC
>JBGAVB010000439.1:0-2442 GCA_044228345.1 Anaerolineae bacterium
CGCAACGTCATAGAGGGAAAAGGACGAGTGGCCGGACAAACCACCGCCAACGTCTTTGCTTTTCTGAAGCGGCATGAGATACCCACCCATTTCGTCTCTGCGCCGGCCGCGGACGTGACCCTGGTGCGCCGCTGCACGATGATTCCGATCGAGGTGGTGATGCGTCGGCTGGCAACCGGCTCCTATCTCAAACGCCATCCCGACACGGCTGAAGGCCACCGTTTCGAGCCAGCGCTGGTCGAGTTCTTCCTCAAAGATGACGCGCGCCATGACCCACAAATTTCCGGTCTGGAGATTGTCAAGAGCAACATCGCCAGCGATGTCGAGGTGGACCTTTTCATCAAGTTAGGACGCCAGGTCTTCGAGTTATTGGAGCAAGCCTGGGCCAGGCAAGGCATCCAATTGGTAGATCTCAAAATTGAGTTCGGGCGCTTGCTCGGCTTCAGCACTGACAACCTGGTGGTGGCGGACGTGATTGACAACGACTCCTGGCGCCTGTGGCCGGGAGGTGACAAAGCGCAGATGCTCGACAAGCAGATCTACCGCAACATGCAGGTGGTTACGCAGAAAGGCTTGGCGGACTTGATGGAAAAATACCAAACGGTAGCCGCCATGACCGCGCAATTCTAGAAACGGCTGGCCACGGGGGAGGAAAACGGCATGAGTCAAGACATTATTGTACCCATCATCATGGGATCCAAAGCAGATTTGAGCCACGCGCAGGCCATTGCCAAGGTGCTCACCGCGCTGGGCATTCACAGTGAGCTGCGCATTGGATCGGCGCATAAAGCGCCGCTGCACGTGCTGCGCATCTTGGAACACTACGAAGCCGATTCCCGCCTCAAAGTCTACATCACGATTGCCGGCCGCTCGAACGCGCTCAGCGGTTTTGTGGATGCCAACGTGACCGCGCCGGTCATTGCGTGCCCGCCCTACGCGGATCGCTTCGGCGGCGGGGATATTTACTCGACGCTGCGTATGCCGAGCGGCGTCGCGCCGGCCACGGTGCTGGAGCCAGAGGCAGCGGCGCTGCTGGCGGCGAAAATTCTGGCGCTGGGTCATGAAGAGCTGCGCAAACGCGTCTTCGCCTATCAGGCCGCCTTGCGCGCGACCATCGAAGCTGACGACCGGGACGTGCGATAGGGATCGAAAAGCCGCGTTTCTGTGAGAACCGCGGCTTCTGGCTAAAAGAACGGGTGTCGTCTTATGCATGATGTGGATGAGCAGATCAGCGATAAATTCAGCGATGCGTGCGGCGTGTTTGCGATCTGCGCGCCTGGAGCAGACGTGGCGCGCATCACTTTTTTTGGCCTGTACGCCTTGCAGCACCGCGGACAAGAGAGCGCAGGCATTGCCGTGAGCGATGGTCGCAGCGCGGCCATTCACAAGGGCATGGGGTTGGTCGCCCAGGTGTTCGACGAGCAAAATCTGGCCCCCCTGCAAGGACATCTCGCGATTGGTCATACCCGCTATTCCACCACCGGCGGCTCGTTTTTGCGTAACGCCCAGCCCTACCTGATCGAAACCATCCACGGCCCGCTGGGCGTGGCGCATAATGGCAACCTGACCAACGCGCTGACCCTGCGTCGTGAGCTGCTGGAGCGCGGCGTGGGCTTGACGTCAAGCAGCGACAGCGAAGTCATCACGCAACTGCTGGCCGCCGCCACCCCATCGGGCGTCGGCAGCCCGTTTGGCCGCCTCATGCCAGCTGGCACCTGGGAAGATCGCATCTCCGCCTTCATGCAGCGCGCCGAAGGCGCCTATTCTCTCGCCATTCTGACCCGCGACGCCGTCTTCGCGGTGCGCGACCCGTGGGGATTACGGCCCTTGTGCCTGGGGCGCCTGCCGCTCAACGGTCATGGCACGGGTTGGGTAGCTGCGTCTGAGTCGTGCGCGCTGGCGACCATCGGCGCGACCTACGTGCGCGAGGTGGAGCCAGGAGAGATCGTGCGCCTCGATGGCGCAGGGATGACATCCACCCTGGGCCGGCGGCCGGAGCCGCGCGCATTCTGCATTTTTGAGCTGGTCTATTTTGCGCGCCCCGATTCGACGATTGACAACCAGACGGTGCACCAGGTGCGCCAGCAGTTGGGCCGCGAACTGGCACGCGAGGCGCCGGTTCCTGGCGCCGATGTGGTGGTCGGCGTGCCTGATTCCTCCACGCCGGCCGCGATTGGCTTTGCCCAGGAGTTGGGTATTCCCTTCAGCGAGGGTTTTACCAAGAATCGCTACATTGGACGCACCTTCATTCAGCCCGATGACCGCCTGCGTAAGGCCGGCATCGCCTTGAAGTATAACCCACTGCCGGCCAATCTGCGCGGCAAGCGCGCGCGCGCCGAGCTTGTCACCGATCTGCCGCATGGTCTCCGAACGTGGGCCGATGAAAACGATCCCGCTGCGTTCGTATGCCACCGCCAGCGCCGGATTCTCGGCGAGAAATCC
>JBGAVB010000043.1:0-11711 GCA_044228345.1 Anaerolineae bacterium
GGTGTGATCAAACCAGAGATCTCCTTGAGTGCTCTCGTAGAGCTCCTTCAAGGCTTCGAACTCATTGGTGGGAATTTCACTGTTGCGTGTGGAAGAAGCCGAAAGTGCTTGCGCATCGGCTCCACTCGTTGCCAGGGCTCCACTGGCGTGGGTTGCTCGCGCCTGTGCTATCAGGCCGACAATGACAACAAAAAGGATGACAAGAAGAAGCCACAACGCTTTGTGGTAATCGCCTCGAGTAGAATTGGTTTCCATGATGAGCCTCCTTGAATGGCAGCAGGGTTGCATCGTGGCTGGCTCGTTGGCATTGCTACGTAAACAAAAAAGCCGCTTCAATGCCAGGTGAACGACCAGCATTTGCAGCGACCTCCGGGACTCTTTCACCGCTGTCAGGGTCACAGCACGACAAAAGAAGTAAGGGTAAAAAACTGTCTCAATTTTACTCAACCCACCAACAGTACGCCATGATAAGCATCATGTCGGCTCTGATTGTATGACGCTGGCGCGGACAGAGCAACCATACCGATGCCCCATAATCGCAACGATTGCGAAATCTGCCCGATCCCGATGAATCCCGCTTCCCGATGATTCGATTGCACAAAGGGCAGCTTTATGCTACAATCGCGGCAAGATTTTGTGCACGCTTTATGGAACAGGAGGATCATTTCTGAACTCAACGACATTTGCTCGCCATTTGGTGGAGCTGGCTGCGGACAAGCAGGCTGAGGATATTGTGCTGTTAGACTTGGCGAAGGTGTCGGTGCTGGCCGATTACTTTATTATTGCGACGGCAAACTCCGAACGGCAGATCAAAGCGATCACCGATTATGCCCAGGCGGAGAGCGCCAAGGACGACCGTAAGGCCCTGCACGTGGAGGGCGACACCAATTCGGGCTGGGTGCTGCTTGATTATGGGGATGTGGTTGTGCACGTCATGTCGCCCACGCAGCGCGCCTACTATCGGCTGGAAGAGCTGTGGCGACAGGCGCCGATGGTGCTGAAGATCCAGTAGGCGCGCATCAGTGCTGCTGAAGATACAGTAGGCATGTCATTGCTGCCGCATAAACAACGACGCGCGCCCATGGGCGCGCGTCGTTGTCTGGTAGTGACGACTTAGACTGCCAGGGATGCAGACAGGATGTACAGGATTCACATGGTTTCACCCCGTTTTGGACTGTGAGGAGAGGCTTCGATGCTAACACGACTTAAGGTCTCTGGATTCAAGAACCTGGTTGACGTAGACTTGCGTTTTGGCCCGTTTACGTGTGTGGCCGGAGCCAACGGTACCGGCAAGTCCAATCTGTTCGACGCAATTCAGTTTCTTAGTAGGTTGGCCGGAGATACGCTGCTCAACGCGGCGCTGGCAGTACGCTCCGAAGGGGGACGTACGGCTGATGTGCGCAATCTGTTCCATCGCATTGGCGACCACTATGCCAGTCAGATGACTTTCGAGACTGAGATGATTGTACCGTTCACCGGAATTGACGACCTGGGGCAGCGGGCGGAAGCTTCCATTACACTCCTGTGTTACCAGTTGGCCCTGGCCTACCGCGCTGATAGCAGCCTGCCCAGCCTGGGTTCGCTCGAAATCCTGCATGAAGAACTGACTCATATCAATGTGACCGAGGCGGCCAGTCATCTTCGCTTTCCGCACAAACCGGCGTGGCGACGCTCGGTTGTCAAAGGCCGGCGTATCGGCGAGTTCATCTCGACGGTCGAAAAAGAAGAAAAACGCATTATCAAGCTGCATCAAGAGGGAACGTCAGGTCGTCCGCGCGAATACCTTGCTGCCACGCTGCCACGCACCGTCCTTTCATCCGTCAATGCGACCGAAAGCCCAACTGCCCTGTTGGCGCGGCGCGAAATGCAGTCCTGGCGCCTGCTGCAGCTCGAGCCCTCCGCATTACGCGAGCCTGACGAATACACGGCCCTGCCGCGCTTGGGCGTTGATGGCTCGCACATGCCGGCCACCCTGGACTATCTGAAGCGCGCGGCGCACAATGGGGGTCTGCCTGGCGGTCACAACGGAGATTCGCCTATGCTGGATGAATTGGCTGCCCGTTTGTCGGAACTCGTCGAACACGTCAAAACGATTCATGTTGATCGGGATGATCGCCGGCAGCTCCTGACCCTGGAGATGACAGATCGCAGCGGCACTTCACTGCCAGCCCGCTCACTGTCTGACGGGACGCTGCGCTTCCTGGCGTTGGCCGTGCTGGCTCTCGACCCCCGTGAAGAAGGACTGATCTGCCTGGAGGAGCCAGAGAATGGCATCCACCCTGAGCGTATCCCGGCGATGCTACAGCTTCTACAGGAAATGGCTGTTGATGTGGAGAACGAAGTCGGCGCTGACAACCCGCTGCGACAGGTGATTGTTAACACCCATTCGCCCAGCGTGGTCAGCCAGGCGCCTGACGACGCCATCCTGGTTTCGGAGCTGCAAGAGGTCGTCACGGCCGGACAAGGGGGGCGGACGGCATGTTTTCGATGGCTGCCCGACACCTGGCGCTGCGATGCCGATCCAGGTACACCCCCTGTGGCCCGCGGCGTTTTGTTGGCGTATCTAAACCCGGCGGGTCGCCCTGACTTCGAACGCGAGCACAATGCGCCCGATGTGGGCGTTCCCAAGTCGCGTCGCCTGATAGATCGCCCTGATCTTCAATCCTTTCTGCCTGGGATGGAATACCCGCGATGAGGGGTATCACGTTCACGCTCGTGACGGATGGAAGTTCTGATGTGGTCCTGTTACCCATTCTCACCTGGCTGCTGCGGAAGAATGGGGTAGCTCTGCCACTGCAAGGAAGGTGGGCGGATACACGTCGGGCGCGCCTTCCCCAGCGGGTCACGCTAACCGAGAGAATCCGCGTGGCTCTCGATTTGTATCCCTGCGATCTTCTCTTCGTTCACCGCGATGCTGAACGCGAGCCACGCGAGCGGCGGGCGGCCGAAATCCAGGAGGCGCTCTATGGTTTACCACCCAACTCGCCCCAACCGACCGCCGTGTGTGTCATACCGGTACGTATGCAAGAGGCCTGGCTTCTGTTCGATGATCTGGCCATCAAGACTGCTGCCGGCAACCGCAGCTTTCGTGAGAATCTCGATCTTCCCACACTCAAAGACCTGGAGTCGCTGGCGGATCCCAAATCAGTCCTGTACGATTGCCTTCGACGCCCCAGCGGCTTACGTGGGCGGCGTCTCCGCAGCTTTCCGGTGAACCAGCGCGCTCGCCGTGTGGCTGACTTGATCGAGGATTTCTCGCCTCTGCGCGCCTTGTCTGCCTTCGACTCGCTGGAGGCGGATGTCCGAAAGATCGTGACGCGATTTTCTGAATAGGGATTGCTGATCTATACACGTTGGAACTGAACCAGCGACTGGTGCAAGCACTGGCGCTGATGGTGTCTCGTGGCTCAATCGCTCTGCAGGGCGCGCAGCAGTTGGGCGACGCTGGTATTGCCGCCGGAACAGACCAGTCCGACCTTGCGCCCGGCCAGGCCGTCACGCAGACGGTAGGCCGCGGCCAGGGGCGCCGCGCCGGCCGCCTCGGCCAGCGTGTGCGCACGTTCCACCAGCCAACGCATGGCGCGCAAGATCTCCTCATCGCTGAGCAGCACAAAATCATCCAGGTGCTGCCACAAGATACGCTGCGGCAGTTCGAACGCCGCGCCCGTGGCCAGCCCTTCGGCCACGGTGCGATTGGGCGCTTCGACTAGCGTGTGCTGCTGCCACGATAGATACGCCGCAGGCGACGCTTCCGATTGCGCGCCGATGACGCGCAGCGCTGGGTTGATCACCTTCGCCGCCAGGCACGCCCCGGCCGCGCCGCTGCCGCCGCCAATCGGCGCGATGATCACCTCCAGGCCTGGCTCATCCTCCAGCATCTCCAGTGTTGCGGTGGCGACGCCGGCAATCAGCGCCGGCTCGTTGCCGGAATGAATGTAGCGGTAACCGTGCGCTTGCGCCAGACTCTCGCAATGGCGCCGCGCCTCGTCGAAGCGCGCGCCGTGGAAAATCACCTCAGCCCCCATGCCTTGCATCGCCGCCACTTTGCCTGGATTGGCGCCCTCGGGCACGACGATGCGCGCGCGTACGCCGAACAAGCGCGCCGCATACGCCACCGACTGCCCATGGTTGCCCGTGGACGCGGCGATGACCCCGGCCGCGCACTCGGCCGCGCTCAGCTGCGCCATCAGGTTGACGCCTCCGCGCACTTTGAACGCGCCAACGGGCTGGTAGTTTTCGTGCTTGACGTAAACCGCCGCGCCGATCAGCGCATCGAGCGCCGGGTAGTTGTGCATCGGAGTGCGCGGCAGGTAAGGCCGCAGGCGCCGCTGCGCCGCCAGGATGTCCACCAGGGTGGGAATGGGCATGGTAGGTGTAGACCGAAGATCAGAGATCAGAGATCAGAGATCAGAGATCAGAGATTGGAGAGCGGAGAGCGGAGATTGCAAATCATCCGCCTTCCACGCACCCGGTCTCTGATCTCCGGTCTCCGATTTTTCTGTTTAACAGGTGCTGCCGAAGGCCCCAACCACCAGCATGATGTCTACGATATCAACCTGGTTGTCGCCGTTGCGATCGTAGCGGTTGTTCCAGCCAGGCGAGGCCGGGGTTTCGCCCCAGTGCGCCGCAATCGTGCCGATGTCCTCCACGCCCACGGTGCCGTTGGCGTTGAAGTCCGGGCAGGTGCGGTAGGGCGCATCGGGCAGCGGCCAGACATACGCGCCGCGGCTGCGCGTCCACAGAGCCAGGGTGGTCGCCCCAGTGTCAATCGTCATGTCCCACACCATCGCGTTGGGCAGACCCGCCTGGAAGCGATACCAGGTTGGCGTTGCGGCGTTGATGTCATTGGTATAGTAGAGGCCCCAATCCGTGCCCACGAAGACCTGCTGCGGGAAGCGCGGGTTGGCGATGATCGAATCGGCCGGGATGTTGGGCAGATTGCTGGTCTTGTTCACCCAGGTGAAGCTGGCGCAGTCGGTCGTGCAGATGACCTGGAAGACATGCCCTGGCGTCGTGGGCGTGTTCTGATCGAAGCCGCCGACAGCCGCATAGCCGATTAGCGGATTGGCCGGGTCCAGCGCCACGTCCAGGATCGGGCGATTGGGCAGCACCGCGTTGCCGCCGGTCAGGTTGACCCAGACGGCCGTGTTGGCGGTGCCGACGCCCAGGTTGCGACCCCATTGCACGTTGCCGTCATTGGTGCCGACAATGGCTTTGGTGGCGTCGCTCCAGGCGTAGTTCAACTGGTTGATGAACGAGCGGTCCGCCAACGTGTTCTTGGTCAGGTCGCCGCTGTTGACATACCAGCGCGCGGTCGTCGTTGCGCCGATGGCGCCGTTGACCGATTCATAGACTCGATACGAACCTGCGATCATGTGGGTGCAAGTGCCTACGCAGCCGTTCTTTTGAATCTCATAGGGGAAGACGAAGCTCAACCGATCGGACGTCCACGCGCCTCCGGCGGCTGTTTGAGCGCCGTACGCGCCGGTCGTGCTGACGGCCAGGGCGCCGTTCTGGCTTTCCTGGTAATAGCGCAGTCCCTGCAGCGGCTCGATGCGGGCAAACATACCATCGCCGCCCTTGCGCAGCTGCCAGACGGCCGGCCCCGGGTTGCCCGCGGCCCAGACGTAGACGGCCGAGCCGTTATCCTGCATACCGCCGTTGATGCCAGGCGTGGCCGCCGTGGCAAAGTTCTGCGTGATGTCGCCAGAGTAGAACTCCAGCGTGCTCAGGCTGTTGTTGATCTGCGTGTACGTCTCGCCGCCGTTGGTGCTGACGTACGCGCCGCCGTCGCTGCCGGCCAACAGGGTGGTGGATGAGCCAGGCACATAGGCCAGCGCATGGTGGTCCACGTGCACGGTGGTGCCGCCGGCATAACCACAGGTCTTATCCGTGAAGGTCGTGCCGCCGTTGGTGGACTTGAAGATGTCCACGGTGCTCATCTGCACGATGTCCGGGTTGTTCGGGTCCACGGCCAGGCCCTGGTCGTACCAGTTCTGCGCGTAATCGCCGTAGCAGCCGGTCAAGCCGGCTTGGGTCGAACGCTGCTGCCAGGTGGTGCCGCCGTCGGTGGTGCGCCAGACGCCGAGCTGGCCGCCGCGCTGCGCGCCGCCGGTGGCGAGAATCGCCTGCGCCTGCACGTAGATCACGTCGGGGTTGCTGGGGGCGATGGCGACGTCGAGGCGGCCCAAGCGGTTGCCGGTCAGCGTGGTGGTGTTGACCGGGATGCCGGTGGCCGTGTCGGCCGGCCAGCCGTTGTCGGCGCGGCTGAGCGTTTCCCAACTGACCGGGCAGCCGCTGGTCGGCAGCAGGGCGCGATAAGCGCCGTTGGCGCCGTTCTGATCCAGGTTGGCCTGCACGGTGGTCGCGAAACCACGTGCGCCGACGAAGGCGTAGATCTGAGTGTCGCTGCCGATGTCGCGCAGAATGAGGCCGGTGACGTCCTGGCGCTGCGTGCTGAAATTGTTCGTCGTACACGGGCCGGTCCAGTTGGCGCCCGCATCATACGACAGGTAGAGGCCGGTCTTGGTGCCTACCACCACATTATTACTGTTGTTGGGATCCACCCGTACCTTGCCGATGGCCTGGTACTGTGGAAACGCGCCGGGCGGCTGAGGATAGGGCGGCGCGAACACATCGGCGCCCTGGTTGACCCAGGTCGCGCCCTGGTCCGTGCTCTTGAGCAGCACCGCGCTGCCGAAGGAGAAAGAGCCGAAGCGCAAATCGCCCGTGCCGGCGTAGACCGTGTTGTGATCGTTAGGATCAATCGTAATGTCGCCAATGGCGATGGTTGCCAGCAGGGGGTCATCGGTCACGGATGTCCAGGTGGTGGCCGCCGAGCAGCAGTTCGTAGTTTTCCAAACGCCGCCGCCGTCTGCGCCGAGATACGCCACATTGGTGCTCACCGGGTCAATCGCCATGACGTTGGTGCGGCCAGCCACCAGGCCGTAGCTGTAGCAGCTCAAGCAGCCATTGCTCTGCAGCGGCTGCGGCCCCAACGAGGTGAAACGATTGGCGTTCAAGGCCAGCGGCGATTCGCTCTGGCCCTTGCCGTAGATGACTTCGCCGGCGGGCACGGCGCGCTCGACCTGGCTGTCCTGCGCGGCCGCTTCACGCACCCAGGCGGGGTTGAACTGGCCGGTGGGGTATGACACCCGGTGGTACCAGTAGTCGCCGATTGCCATCAGCTCATCGCTTTCGCCGTTCTGCCCTGTGTCGCGCTCCGCGAGGTACATCTCAGTGCTCTCGCCCGACTCCACATTGACGGCGCGCCGAAGTTCCGGCGCTGGCGCGGTGATGCCCGGCGTTCGCACGGCGAGCGCAATCAGGAGCACCAAAACTCCGCCCAATAGAATACGAATCACGCTTGATCTTGACATTTTTCTTCACTCCCAGGTTGACGTGGCTGACGGCTGATGGGGGCGTCTGGTTTACGGCTGGCCGTAGTAGTCGTAAGGGGAGACAACAACCGGCGTACAGAGCCTGCGCAGACGAACATAATTAGGGAGCGATAGATTACCCTGAAACGGCCTAAAATGCAAAAAGCGGCGTTGTACTTGGCGCTTTCCTCGATGATTTTGGCCTCGGCTGGCGCCAGGTCGAACAGGTCATATTGAGTCTCTCTTTGACGCACCGGCGCCGGTCAGGTACAATACGGGCGAGAAATGGGAGGGTCATCCGATGATGCTCGAACAAGTCGCCACTCGCCTCAATACGACGCCGGCCCAACTCGAACGAGATAGCCTGCGGCTCTACCTGGAACGCAAGCTACGACTCGTCGAGAGTGAGCTATTCACGCTGGCCCACCGCTACGGCGTGCGAACCGTTGCCGAACTGGATCAGGCTGTCCAGGCGGGCCGTTTCCACGAACCCGAAGCCTTCGAAGACTACTTCCGGTTCGACTACCTGGAAGACCAGCGCCATGTCCTCCTGGACATGGTGAGGCAGCTATGATCGTGACGTTTTCCGAGCTGCGCCGCATCGCTGAACTGGAGTATGGCGATCTGGTGGTAGACAGCCAACCGCTCAGCGAGAAACTACGCTTATTCCTGAGCGATGGCAGCATGGTGGACGTCTGGCTTTCGCGCACCTTGCCAGATCGGTTCGGCCTTCATTGGGAGCGCCGGCACCTGGATAACACTTTCTACCGCTACGATAATTTCCCCAATACCGCCTGGCGCCACGTGTCTACCTACCCCCGCCACTTCCACAACGGCTCGCAGAATGACGTCGAAGCCGCGCCTTTCAGCGCCGATCTCCTGACCGGCTTCCGCCAGTTCATGGATTTCGTGCGAACACGCTTCACCATGCCCTGAATGGAAGCGACTATATCTCCCTGGCTTGCGCCGTGCGCAGCTCATCGCCTGTCAACCCGTAGAGCCTGCAGACCGCTTGGTCAATCAAGCGCTCGAACCCCCGCGTAAACGTTCAGACTTCCCTATACCGGTACCTGGTGCTTTCCTCGATGATCTTGACCTCGGCTGGGGTCAGGTCGAACAAACTATGAGCTGAGGCCGGACGGCAGCGGTGTTTCTACAGGTTGGCAGAATCAAGCAGCGTCAATCCGCCGACGCGCTCAAAGTGAGACAGATTCAACGTGAGTAAGGGCAGACCATGCGCGAGAGCAGTCGCTGCAATGAGGAGGTCCGGCAGCGCAATGAGCCGATTGATCGCCCGAAGGTCGTGATAGATCTCGGTGGCCGCGCGGACGCAGGTGGAATCAAACGGTAAGACCGGTGTCAGTTCGAGCAGCGCTGCCACGAAGTCGCGATTAGCAGGTGTGCTACCCACGCGAAACTCAAACTCCGTTATGGCAGATATTACGCACTCGCAACGCCGGGCAGCGCGATAGAACACAGTGCGAGCTTTGTCTCCCCGACGAAGGTGATCAATCAGAATCGTTGTGTCAATTAGAACTCGCTCACGGTCCATTGGCTTATCCAATCTCTGACTTGCGTGAATCCCCGCAGATCATCCTCGGACAACGTGGGCGCCGCCAGGAGCAACTCTTGAAGTTGTTCCGCTTCTGGTTCGTCCTCGACCACAGGAAAAACAATCACTTCCACTCGCCTGGCGGTAAAGTGCGCTGGCAGTGTGATCGTCACCGTGCTAGCGATCACCTCTTGTATTTGCCGAACTGCGATCATAGCGCTCCCTCCTGCACAACGTGCGAGTTCACTCTGGCAGGCGATGGTTTCGATCACCCTACTTTACCGCAAATCCTACGTTCTGGCAAGGTCGTTCGCAATCTGCCTCTCTCCACAACGGCTATTTCGGCGTCGGTCAACCCGTAGAGCCTGCAGACCGCCTGGTCAATCAAGCGGTCGAACCCCGCGCGAACATTCAGACTTCCCCATACCGGTACTTGGTGCTTTCCTCGATAATCTTGATCTCGGCTGGGGTCAGATCGAACAGGTCATACACCCGGCGGTTGAGCTGCGTCTCCAGCCGCACGATCGCGGCCGTGCGCTGCGCGTGCTCCCGCCGCTGCGCGGTCAGCCACTCCTCCCAATCATCCCGCTGCCGCACTGGAATTTCGCGCTTGAGCGCCACCCGCACCTGGGCCAGGAAGCCGGGGAAGTCCAGCTCCCACCAGGCGGTCAGCTTCTGGTTCAGAGCCGCGCCCGGCGCGCCGAGGTCGGTCAGGATGCGATGGCGGGTTTGGCGATCCACCGTGTAACGGGCGCGCGCCTGCTCGGTGATGGCGCGCGCCAGGTCGGCGATGGCGTCACGGTCGGCGGTCGGGGCGTCGGGGATGGGAAGTCGCTCAACAAACTGCGGCAAGACACGATACTGCCAAAGGCCAGCACGCAATCGTAGAGGTTGACATACCTGAGAGATGACATACCAGGTAACTCGACTAGCGAGAACAGCCAGAAGAGCGGGTGACTCAACAGGCAGAATGTAACCAGTGTTAGTAATATACTTTCCAGCATCATCCCAAGAGAAACGGGGCAGCTTCGAGATATCAGGCCAGAAAATCTTCGGCTGTTCAAAGGCAGCGTAGTAGTCGCACGGTCGCAATTCCCACCAGTAGTTACCTTTGTCCTGCCGATGCCGGGCAGCTTCAGCAAAGGGGTACAAGTAGTCGGCAAGGGTTGGATAGCCAGCGCTGAAATGGCGCCAGGCTTCCGCCTCGCTTAAATGAGCGCCATATCGAGCCTGCGTCCATCCAGATGGGATAACAATCAACCAGCGCCCCTCATCTTCCTGGTACCAGGGACGAAGGTCTTCTCCTTTCACGCACGACTTAATAAGGTCATGAGCACCGGCATCATCTCGAATAATGCGATTACGGGTAGCTTCGTCAATAGTGAAGGCCTCATTGAGGCCGATAGTAAGACCCCGATAGAACCGACCCTTTACAACTTCGCCCAAAGCATGTCCGGTGCTGAGCAATCTTGCAAGAAGCTGGGTCTGCACCATAGGCTGAAAAACCCACTCGGGTTGCTGAAGAACGTTTGGATCACACTCGATACCATCGCTCGATATGGCCTCGACCAGCGATGGAGGCACCTTGCCCGCGATGAACAAACTGCGGAGGGGGGTTTCCCGTGGGCCGTTTTGCAGAATGACGATGGATGGCCGCACCATCTCCGCACCCTCGAAGGGTTGATTTTCGCCGAAGTCAATGATGCTGTTGATGTGCGCCACACTGGGTAGCCACTTGCGAAAAGCGGCGGCGAAGTTGGCCCGGGCGAAGGTGCCGGACGAAATGTAGGCCAGTTGCCCAGAACTGTTCAGCAAACGCAGCCCTCGCTCGTAAAAGTAGAGGTAAAGGTCGGCGACGCTGTGGTAGGAGGCGAAATTGGCCGCCAGGAACGGCTTGAGCGGCGCCAGCGCCTCCTGTCGCACGTACGGCGGGTTGCCGATCATAGCGTCGAAGCCGCCGTCCGCGGCCCAGTCGCGGTCGGCCAGGTCAATGAAGACTTCGGGGAATTCCAGATCCCAGTGGAAGAAGCGCTGACGCGCCCACAACTCGCGGGCGCGAGCCATAGCCTGCTGGTGCCGCGCGCCTACCACGATCTCCCCGCGCAGCGCGGGCAGGACATCGCCGCTGTGCATGGTCATGAACTCGACGGCCGGGTGCTGGCCCTTCGTCTTTGGCCCTTCGTCGAACCACTGGCTTTCCCACAGATCGAGCGCCTGTTTGTAGGGCAGAAGCTGGCGCTGGAACGCGGCGTAGGCCTCGGCGCTCTGCTGCACATCGGCAAGCGTGGCATCGGCGCGTTCGGCCACTTCGATCATCACCGCGGTCAGGTCGAGCAACCCGGCGAACGGCCCCTGGAACAGCGCGAACTGGCCCGCGTCTGTCACCCGCATGGCGCGCTCCACCGTGCGCACGTCCGCGCCGATCACCGAGTTGCCCCAACGCAGGTGGTGATCCAGGAAGCTGAGCGGCGCGCCAACCGTGAAGGTGTGCAGCCACAGGCTCAGCTTCGCCAGTTCCACGGCCAGCGGGTTGAGATCCACGCCGTAGATGCAGCGCTTCATCACCAGGCGGGTCAGCAGCGCGGTGTCATCCAGCCGGGCAGCCGCCACCGTGATGCCGTGGCGCGCCATTTCCTCCAGGATTTCCCGCCGCATGCGCTCGATCAGCCGCTGCACGGGGTTCCAGTCCCAGGGCGCGTCGGGATGGGTGTCGTGATAGACCTGCATGCGCCGGATGATGCCGTCGGTCAGGTGATCCACGGTGTTGACCAGGAAATGAC
>JBGAVB010000440.1:0-2426 GCA_044228345.1 Anaerolineae bacterium
GCGATGGGTCTGATCAGCATGAAGGCCCAGCTTGCCGGCGGCGTGGCTGACTGGGCGACCTTCTTCAGCATCCTGCTGCAAGGGACTGCCATTGGCGGGGTGATGCTGTTTTCGTTCATCACCGCCTGGGTCTTTGGCCGCGAGTTTTCCGATCACACCGTGAAGGAACTGCTGGCCTTGCCTACGCCGCGGGGCACCATCGTCGCCGCCAAGTTTGTGCTGCTGGCAGTGTGGACCCTGGGGCTGACCGTGTTGGTGTTCGTGGTTGCGCTTGGCGTCGGAGCGGCCGTCGGCATGCCAGGCTGGTCGCTGGCCCTGGCCTGGGCCTCAGGCGGCGCGCTCTTGTTGATCGCCTGGCTGCTCCTGCAGCTCATGCCGCTCGTGGCCCTGGCGGCCAGCGCGGGGCGCGGTTATCTGCCGCCGCTGGGCTGGGCATTGTCCACCCTGGTTTTTGCCCAAATTGCCGTGGTGTTGGGGTGGGGTGATTGGTTCCCCTGGGCGGTGCCTGCCTTGGCGAGCGGCATGGCCGGCCCGCGCGCCGAGGGGATTGGATTGCACAGCTACCTGGTGGTATTATTGGTCTTCCTGGTGGGGATGGCGGCCACCTTTGCCTGGTGGCAGCGCGCGGATCAGGCGCGCTAGCGGCCGATCATGAATCCGGTTTTTGAGGCAGGTTCGTCAATCACGGTACGAAAGGCTCTCTGATGAACGATCAACTCGAACGCAACAAGCAGGCCGTCATGGGCTTCTACGACCTGATGTTCAACCAGTGCAAGCCCGCCGAAGCGATTCAACAGTACGCGGGTGAGGTTTACATTCAACACAACCCGCATGTCGCCGACGGCAAGCAGGCGTTCATCGCCTATTTCGAGCGCATGGCCGCGGAATATCCAGGCAAGCGCGTGACCTTCAAACGCGCCATCGCGGAGGGCAACTACGTGGTGCTGCACTGCTATCAGGAGTGGCCGGGCGATCGTGACCGCGAATGGGCCGGCATAGACATCTTTCGTCTGGATGACAACGGCAAGATCGTCGAGCATTGGGATGTCCTGCAAGTGGTGCCGGCAACGTCGGCCCATGACAACACCATGTTCTAAGTTGGTAAACAGGTTGTATCATGAGCTTACCGCCGTTAAAGATGAAAACCATTTACGGGATTGAAGGACCGTGGCCGGGACGACTGGCGATTGTGGCTCGACCGCGTGGCGGTGAGTGGCTTGAAGATGACGTTCTGCGCTGGCGACAAAAAGGAATTGATGTGGTGGTGTCTTTGCTCACACGCCAGGAGAACCAGGAATTGGGCTTAACGGAGGAAGCAACCACGATCACAGAACAAGGACTCCTGTTTATTTCATTCCCCATTGTTGATCGTGGCGTGCCATCCAGGCGATGGGATTTACAAGCACTGGTTGGTCGGCTGGCAAGCCTGTTGACACAAGGCAAAAACGTCGCCATTCATTGTCGGCAAGGGGTGGGGCGTTCAGCGCTGCTGGCTGCGGCGCTGCTGGTTGAGGCCGGTTTTGGGGTTGAACAAGCATTTCGGCAGATTGAGCTGAGCCGTGGTTGTCCGGTGCCTGAGACGTCGGAGCAAAAACAGTGGGTAGAACAGCTTGTCGCCCTAGAGCCGGCGCCAGCGCTGCTTGACGGGTAAACCGAACAACGGGTGACGGCGGGGCGCCACCAGGGAGAGATCGAATGGCAATCAATATCGTTGTGCCCAGCCTGGGCGAGTCAGTCGTCGAAGCGACAGTGGTGGAATGGCTGAAGAAGGAAGGCGATGCCGTGGCCGTGGGCGAGGCGCTGGTGCGCCTGGAAACAGACAAGGTTGACCTGGAGGTGGGCGCGGAACAGGCCGGGGTGCTGGCGCAGATCGCTCAACCGCAAGGCGCAGATGTCCAGGTGGGGCAGGTGCTTGGCGTGTTGAACACGGCAGGCGAGAGCGGAGCGGCCGCAGCGCCCCTCGTCCCGCCGGCCGCGCCCCGCGCGGATGACAAAGCCACGCCCGTGGCCCGGCGCGTGGCGCAAGAGGCGGGGGTGGATGTCAGTCGTGTGCCGGGCACCGGCCCGGGCGGCCGTGTGACCAAGGCTGATGTGCAAGGCTTTGCGGGTCAGCCCAAAGAGGAACAACCGGCGGCCCCGGCTGTGGCGGCGTCATCGCCGCCCGCAAGCCCCGCGCCCACGGTCGTCAGCGCAGAAGACGGCCGCCGCGTCGAACGCGTACGCATGACGCGCCGGCGCCAGACGATCGCCCGGTGCCTGGTGGAGGCGCAGCATACGGCCGCGATGCTGACCACGTTCAACGAGGTGGACATGAGCGCCGTGATGGACATTCGCAGCCGGCGCAAAGAGTCGTTCAAGGAACAGCATGGCATCGGCCTGGGCTTCATGTCCTTCTTCACCAAAGCGGTCATCGCCGCGCTGAAGGC
>JBGAVB010000441.1:0-2423 GCA_044228345.1 Anaerolineae bacterium
GCTCGGCGTACTGAATGGGCACCAGGCCAGCCTGGCCGATCAGCGGCGCTGTCGTGAGCACGACAGTTTTGCCTGCCTCCAGCAGCAGGCCGGCGCTCATATCGCCCACGCGCAGCTTGGGGCCTTGCAGATCGGCCAGCAGCGCCACCGGCTTGCCGGCCGCGGATGCCGCGGCGCGCACGCGCGCGATCGTATCGGCGTGGAAGGCATGATCGCCGTGCGAAAAATTGAGCCGCGCCACGTCCATGCCGGCGGCGATCAGGTTGTTCAACACATCTGGTTCGCGGCTGGCCGGGCCAATGGTGCAAATGATCTTCGTGCGCAGACGGGCTTGGTTCATTGGTAAATCATCTCCCTTGGTGGATCGAGATCGTTGTCATCCAGGCTGAGGGGCGCAGGTTCCTCAGACTGTGGGGGCATGGGCGGCGCCGCGGATTCGGTGGCAGCCTCGATGGCGGCCATGATCGTACGCGTCACCGCTTTGACGACCCGCGGCAATGGTCGTTCGCTGTGGCGCTTGGCAAAATGAGTGAGCGCTGTCAACAGGTCAATATCAGTCCCATAGCGCTCGCGCAAGCGATCGCGATGATAGGTAATCCAGAGGTAGAGGTCAGCCTCGGTGCGTCGGGGAAATTCTTTCAAAATATCGCTGTCGCGGATGACCTCCACATTGGGCAGATAGACATGGTCATACCAGCTTTCCACTGCCTCACGATAGGGCACATCGCGCTGGTGTTGCAGCCCCAAATAATAGTGGTGGACGTGAATGTGCTCCAGGAGCTGTTGATAGCGGCCTGGCTCGGTAAGCTCGATGTGCGCATCAGGCCGCAGGGTGTTGAGATCAGTCTGATCGAGAAAATGAGCATACTCGATCTTGATGATCATTTCGTCAGGCTGCACGCTGGGGGACAGCTCGACCGGCACATCAATCACCGTAACCCACGCCTCGATATGACTCAGGCCGTTGGCGCGCGCCACTGACACCCGGTGATTGCCGTCACGCACAAAGTAGACTTCGCCTAGCTGATAGACCTCGATCGGCGGCAAGTCTTCGAGGCGGTTGAGGGCCATGTCAATCCGCTTCCAGCGCTCGGCATTGGCGCCGCTGAGGGGAACGAAGTAGCGGTCGAAGTCGCGGTAGCGCCCCACGCTGCCGACGATCCGGTCCAGCCGAATCATCTGAGTGTTGCGCATCTTGATCTGCCCGCGGGCCAGCAGCAGGTCTTTCACTTCATCGTAAGACATCAGGCGGTCGGACTTGCCCGTCAACGAATTGAGAATTTGACGGACAAGCGCCTGGCCCTGCACGCGATGGAAGCGTTCATACGCGGCATTGGAGGAATAAAGGGCATTACTTGCCATACGTACATTCCATTAAAAACGGGAGCCAGCCCATGGCGCTGCCCCCGTTGCATTACCTTCAGATTTTGCACCGCCCGACCCAGGCCTGCGTCCGACCACTGGACAGCAACGACAAGCGGTCGAGTGCTAGACGGATGGCTGAGTGCGATGATTGGTCGCGCGTGGCGGCGCAAGTAGTTTAGCACACATCAGAATGGTTGTCTAGCCACAAGAACATTCAAATGGCGAATGGCTCCGCCGCGTTGCTCATGAGTTGGTCGAGGATGCGCAGTTCGCGGCGCTGGATGGTCTGCAGAAAATAGTCCGCGCCCTGCATGTGCTTGAACGCAGCAAAACCCTGCTCCAGGAAATCCTGCAGCTCAATCCAGCCGGCGCGATAAGCCGGCCCGTGCGCCAGGCGTAACGTCAGCGTAATGAAAGGCAGTCGCGTCAGGCGATCAATGCCGCGGCCGACGTCGCCGATCAGTTCAATTTGATAACGACGGACGACCAGGTTGTCGCACAACTGATAGCCCCTGGCGTACTGCTGCGGGGTCAAAGAGTCAGTGACGCCCAGTTGATTCACCAGCACGTCCAGCAGTTGGGCGTCCAGCGCGCGCGTCAGGTTGTTCAACTCGATGGTCAGCGTGAGCGTATGCAGCATGCGCTCGGGTAGGAAGCGCAGCATGAAGTTGTGCATGCGCTCCACGTCCTGGTCTCGTTGGCTGAAATCGCGTGGGGCGTAGATGTGATCGAGAAAAAAACGACAGCCCGGACCGTAACGATCGCTGGCGAGCAGATCAGCATGTGTGCGCGCCAGGCGCTGCGATTGCCAGGCGCGGAAGAAAATCTCAGACGGGGGCAGCCCCGCTCGCGACAGCGACCGGTGAACGGACTGCTGATGCCGGTGTAACTCCATCAGCAGGCGAACAGCATCAGTGGGCTTAGGCGTTTCATTCATAGCTTGCCGATTATACAACACAGAGGGTTGTATGAGACAAAAGTCGCTGCCTTGCGCGCGCCTTTTGCCTATACTTGCGCCTGAAAGCACAAGAGAGGCCAGTTCAAGATGAAACCTAACG
>JBGAVB010000442.1:0-2411 GCA_044228345.1 Anaerolineae bacterium
GTTTTCCCAATCAGATTGCCGTCTGGCACAGCGACTTATCGCCCGGGGAGCGCTTCGACGCCTGGCGGCGGATGCGCCGGGGTGAGCTGCGGGTGGTGATCGGCCCGCGCTCGGCGCTCTTCGCGCCGCTGCCCAACCTGGGCGTCATCATCGTGGACGAGGAGCATGACAGCAGCTACAAAGAGCACGAGCGGCAGCCTCGCTATCAGGCCCGCGCGGTGGCGCTGCGCCTGGCGCAGCTGACCGGGGCCACGGTCATTCTCGGTAGCGCGACTCCTTCGCTGGAAACGTTTTACGCGGCTCAGCGTGGTCAACTGCAGCTCCTGGCGATGCCGAGCCGCGTGATGGGACACCAGGTGGCCGCGGTCACGGCCGACGCTGGCCCGCTGACCATTGAGTTGCCCGAGGTCAGCGTGGTGGACTTGCGCCAGGAACTGCGTGCGGGCAACCGCAGCGTTCTGAGCCGCGCCCTGCAAGAGGCGCTGCGCCAAACCCTGGACGCAGGCGAGCAGGCCATTCTGTTCCTCAATCGTCGCGGCAACGCCACGGTGGTGATGTGTCGTGACTGCGGCTATGTAGAGAAGTGCAGCCGCTGCGAACTGCCGATGACCTATCATGGCCCGCTGGCTGAGGCGGAACAGCCAATCCTGTTGGAAGCCGCCGCGCCGCCTGGGGGACAGCGTCCCATGACGCCTTTCCTACTCTGCCATCAGTGCAACCGCCGCCGGCCTGTGCCCACGACCTGCCCGGCCTGCGGTTCCGTGCGTATTCGCTACCTGGGTGCAGGCACACAGCGCATCGAACAGGAGGTGCGTGACCTCTTTCCCCAGGCGCGCCCGTTGCGCTGGGACCGTGACACGACGCAGCACAAAGGCGCGCACGCCGAAATCCTGGAGCGTTTCAGCACGCATCAAGCCAATGTGCTCATCGGCACCCAAATGATTGCCAAGGGCCTCGATCTCCCGATGGTGACGCTGGTCGGCGTGATCAGCGCCGATGTGGGGCTGTACCTGCCCGACCTGCGCGCCGCCGAGCACACCTTCCAGGTGTTGATGCAGGTCGCGGGGCGCGCCGGCCGCAGCGCGCGCGAGGGCCGCGTGATTATCCAGACATACACGCCCGACCATTACACGGTGCAGGCAGCCAGTCAGCATGATTATGTCAGCTTCTTCCGGCGCGAGTTGGATTACCGCCGCCAGTTGGATTACCCGCCGCTGACGCGGCTGGTGCAGCTGGTGTATAGTCACAGCAATGCCGAGCGCGCCGAAGCCGAGACGCAGCGCGTGGCGCGCCTGATTCAAGCTGAGATCAGCCGCCTAGGGATGAGCGACGTGGGCGTGATTGGGCCGGCGCCCTGTTTCTTTGCCCGTCTGCGCTATCGCTACCGTTGGCATATTCTCCTGCGCGGGCGCGGCCATGACCCCGCTGCCATCGTGCGTCCCCTCTCACTGCCACCGGGATGGCATGTGGATGTAGATCCGCTCAATCTGCTATGAGCAGATTAGCCGCCCCTGCCCACCCATCCGCTGAACCTTGACCCGCTACGAGGCTGCGCCTAACTTGTCCAGGTGAAACGCATCGTGAATGCGGCGCACCGCGGTGTCGGCGTCGCCCTGCATCACCACCAACGAGATGTTGACCTCGGATGAACCCTGGGCAATCGCCACGACGTTGATGCCGGCGTCGCCCAGCGCGCCAAAAACGCGCGCCGCAATGCCGGGCGTGCCGGCCATCTCTGAACCGACCACCGCCACGATGACGATATCATCGCGGCCGCTGATGGCGTCCACCCAATGATGCTGCAGCTCGCTCCCCAGGTCTTGACGCAGACTGGACAGCACGGCCGGGGAATCGCTCTGCGGCACCACGAAGGTGATGCTCTGTTCCGACGATGACTGCGAGATCATCAGCACGTTGGCGCCGGTGCGCGCCACGGCGGCGAAAGTGCGCGCGGCGATGCCCGGCACGCCCATCATGCCCTTGCCGGCCACATTGATCAGCGTCAAGTTTTTGATCGCCGTGATCGCCTTGACTGTGCCGATGCTGTGCCCGACTTGCGACAGTTCCTTGACGATGCGTGTGCCGGGATGCTCTGGGTTGAAGGTGTTGAGCACTCGCAGCGGAATCTCGCGTTCGATGGCGGGCAGAATGGTCTTGGGATGCAGCACCTTAGCGCCAAAATAGGAGAGCTCGGCCGCTTCGCTGTAGGAAAGCTCTGGCAGCGTGCGGGCCGTGGGCACGATGCGCGGGTCCGCGGTGAGCACGCCATCCACATCGGTCCAGATTTGCACTTCGTTCGCGTCAAGCACGGCGCCCAAGATGGCGGCTGAGTAATCCGAACCGCCGCGGCCCAACGTCGTGGGGATGCCCTCGACCGTGGCGCCGATGAACCCGGTGACCACCGGCACCAC
>JBGAVB010000443.1:0-2407 GCA_044228345.1 Anaerolineae bacterium
AATCGCCGTCGCGAAGGTCTGCCGCGCTGGCGGCGGTCCGCTCTATTTTATTTTCTCCGACGGCTACATCCAGTACACGGTCGCGGCCGACTGCACCGTGAACGCTGGTCCACCGCAGAACGGTCAACCGCCTGACACCGGCGTCGCTGTGCCTGCGCCCTGGCTGTTAACTGCCGGCGCGGCGCTCGGCCTGGGTCTCCTGGCCGCGGGCGCGCTGCGCGCTTCACGTTAGCGCCGCCGTGTTAGGGGAAGGGCGTATGACGAAATCTCCTGGCTGGAGACAACGCGGCGCGAAGCTCAGCGCCGGGCTGTTGATGGGCGCGGCCCTGCTCTTTCTTTTGGCCGGCTGCACCCTCTTCAGCCAGCCTAAGCCAGACCCCTGGGCGGCTTATCGCAAGGGGCTTGCGCCGTTGAGCCAGAACATCCTGGACAGCCGCCGCGATTGGCCCCGCTACAACCTGGAGCTGCAGATTGATCCCACCGCCCGTACGATCTTTGGCAGCCAGGAAGTCATCATCACCAATGACTCGCAGGTGACCTGGGGCGACCTCTATTTCCGCCTCTTCCCTAATCTGCCGCAGTTCGACGGCGCCATGGAGATTCGCAGCGTGCAGCAGGCTGACCGGCCAGTTCCGTTCAGCTACGCGGCTGACCGCACCGCGATTCGAGTCGCCCTGCCGCAGCCGCTGGGGCCTGGCGCTTCTGTCACTCTGGACCTGGTCTTTTCTGTGGACGCGCCCGCGCCGACCGCGCCCTACGTTCTGTTTGGCGCCAGTCAGGGCATTCTCAACCTCCCGTTGGCCTATCCGGTGCTGGCGGTGTTCGATGAGGCGGCGGCCGCGGCCGGCTCATCCATTCCCTGGCGCCTGGATATGCCGGCGCCCTACGGCGATACGGCTTTTACCCAGGCTGCGCTTTACCAGGTCACGGCCACCGTGCCCAGTACCTTCACGGTTGTGGCTACCGGCGCGCTGCTCGCGCGCACGTCATCCACGGACGGCGAGGATACCTGGCGCTGGACGAGCGGTCCGATTCGTGAATGGATGATGACCCTCAGCCCCGATTTTCACGTCGTGTCCACCAACGCGTACAGCACGACGGTCAACTCGTATTTCATGTCGGGCGATGAGTCCACCGGTAAGGAAGCCCTGCAAATCGCCGCCGCTGCCCTGCGCGTCTACCAGGATCACTACGGCCGCTATCCATACCCCACGATGGACATCGTCGCATCACCCTTGCAGTATCGGGGCATGGAATTTCCGGCCCTGGATTTGATTGGCCTTGATCTCTACCGCCAACGGTCGCAAGACCTGGAGTTTCTCATTGTACATGAGGTCGCCCACCAATGGTGGTACAACATGGTCGGCAATGACCCCGTGCGCACGCCTTGGCTGGATGAGGGGCTGGCGGAATATTCGACCTACGTATACTGGGAGTCGGTGCACGGGCAGGCGGCCGCGGACAGCCTGCTGGCGAATCGCTGGCAGGTGCCCGTTGATTATGCGCGCAACAATGGCCTGGATGCCGTAGTCAATCAACCGGCCAGCGCGTTTGGCGCCGGGCGCTACGAAACGATCGTCTATGCCAAGGCTGCGCTCTTCTTCCATGCGGTGCGCCAGGCCGTGGGCGACGATATGTTCTTTCGCATCTTGAAGGCCTATGTGCAGCGCTACCGTTTTCGTGAAGTGCAGCCGTCCGATTTTATCAGCCTGGCCGAGCGCATGAGCGGCAAGCCGCTGCAAGACTTGTTCCAGGAATGGGTGCTGAGCAGCGTTCCGTGAGATTCTACATGCAGCAAAAAACTCATCGTCATGGCTTGCTGCCTCTGCTGTTAGCAGCGATGATGGCGTTTGTCCTCGGCGCCTGCGCGCCGCAGCGCACACCAACGCCGCCCCCGGCCACTCCGACCACCGCCCTGTCGACGCCGCCATCGGCGCCATCTGCGCCTGCATCCTCGCCTACGCCGCAGTCGCCGCGTGCGGGCGACTCTACGGGATCGTCCCCGGTCGCGCCCGCCTCGTGGACCGACTGGACTCGCTTCGCACAAGCCCTGCGCGCTTCCACGCGGGCTGACTTGATGGCCGCCCAGCCGCCGCTGCACTATCAGATTGAGATCCGCCTCGATCTTGAGCGCCGTCGCATCACAGGCCAGGAATGGATTCATTTTACGAACAACAGCGCAGGCCCGCTGACGGAGCTCCCGCTGCGGCTCTATCCAAACCTGGGGCGAAGCGAGCCTGTGGTGAGCATCAAGCGGCTGATGGTCGCCGGCGCCGTCGTGCAGCCGCGCCTTCTGGCTGAAAATTCGGCCGCCGTGGCAACGCTGGCGAGGCCGCTGGCGCCGGGGGCCAGCCTTGACCTTTACATGGAATTCGAGGCGAGGCTGCCCGATGAAGGCGGCGGCAAC
>JBGAVB010000444.1:0-2400 GCA_044228345.1 Anaerolineae bacterium
CGACAAAGAAGCGCTGAAGAAGGCGCTGATCGAACGTGCCCGCGCCGCAGGTAAGAAGCCAACGCCCGTGGAAATTGATAAACAGATCATCACCATCGAGCGTAACGAAGCCGCGCTGCGCGCGATCGAGACCGTGGAAGCAGCCGGCGGCACCGCGCACTACCATAGCATCAATCTGCTCGACGGAGAGTCGGTGGCCGCGGTTGTGGCGGACATTCGCCAGCGTTACGGGCGCATTGATGTGCTTCTGTACGCCGGCGGCCTGCTGATTGACAAACCGCTGCCGGACAAGGAACCAAACCAGTTCGCCCTGGTCTACGATGTCAAGGCGGATGGGTTCTTCAACCTGCTCAAGGCCGCGACGGGAATGCCGATTGGCGCTACCGTGGTCTTCAGCTCGGTGGCCGGCCGCTTCGGCAACGCCGCGCAGAGCGACTACAGCGCGGCCAATGACCTGCTGTGCAAGATCAGCAGCAGCATGAAAGCCTGGCGCCCCCAAACCCGCGGCATTGCCCTGGACTGGACGGCGTGGGGCAGCATTGGTATGGCGACACGCGGCTCGGTGCCCAAGGTGATGGAGATGTTGGGCATTGACATGCTGCCGCCCGAAGTGGGCGTCCCCACGATCCGCCGCGAGCTGACCTACAGCGCGTTCAAGGGCGAAATCGTCGTCGGCCAGCGGCTGGGCGCGCTCATGAGCGAACAGGACGCAACTGGCGGCCTGGATGTGGACAAGGTGCAGGCGATGCTGGCGAAACGCCAGCGACCGCTGCCGATGATTGGCGCAGTCAAGGCGGCGCGGCTCTACGGCGGCCTGGAGGTGGAAACCACGCTCGATCCGAAGGCGCAGCCCTTCCTGTTCGATCATCAGATTGACGGCGTCCCCGTCCTGCCAGGCGTGATGGGCACGGAGAGCTTCGCCGAGTTGGCGACGCTGCTTTTCCCTGGCTACCGGGTGGCTGCGATCGAGAACGAGCAGTTCATGGCGCCGTTCAAGTTCTTCCGCCACCAGCCGCGCACCCTGTACCTGGAGGCAATAGCCCGCGCCGGCGTCAACGGCGAGATCGTGGCGCACACCACGCTGACCGGCATCACGCCGGCGCCCAAGCCAGAACTGCCGCCGCAGGTCAAGGTTCACTTCACGGCCGATGTGCGGCTGACCGCGGCGGACCTGGAGTCACTCACGGTCGCCAGCCTGCCAGCGCCGATTGGCAAGACCGTCGCCGCGGCTGACATCTACAAGATCTACTTCCACGGCCCGGCCTACCAGGTGCTGGATGAGGTCGGCATGGCAGGCGGCGTTGCGGTTGGTCGTATGACCCACTTCCTGCCGCCCAACACCGCACCGGACACGGCCGAAACCCTGATGGCGCCGCGGCTGATCGAGTTCTGCTTCCAAACCGCCGGCATCTGGGAAATGGCGACCACCGGCGTCATGGCGCTGCCGATGGCGATCGGCCGCGTGACCACGTACCGACAAGCCGAGCAGGCCAACGGCCAGCGGCTCTACGCACGTGTGACGCCGGTAGATGGCGGCAAATCCTTCGACGCCGTCGTCGTAGACGAGACCGGCAACGTCTACGTGGACATGCGCGGCTACCGCACCGTACCGATGCCGGGCAGCGTGACCGCCGAGCTGCTGGCGCCCCTGCAAGCAATTCTGGCGTAAGCAACGGAACGATCAAGACTTCGGAAGTCACATAGACTTCCGAAGTCTTGTCACCAGAACGAATCACATGATCCATTGGCTTGTTCAATCTACCAGCGCACACCCCGTCCTCGAACGCAGTCAGCCGCCCCTGGGGCTGCTGAGCGCGTCGGAGCTGGCGCACTTTCACGGTCTGCGCACGCCCAAGCGCCGCCACGACTGGCTGCTTGGGCGCTGGACAGCCAAGCACCTGGTGCAGCAGTTTCTTGAAGAGACCACAGGCCAACGCCTGGCGTTGGACAGCATCGAAATCAAGAATGCAGAAGATGGATCGCCGTTTGTCGAACTGCAGGAGCAGCCTCCTGCCAATCATCCTGCGCGCCAGGCGACCCCCACGCGTCACCGCCTGGCGGCCTGCTTAACCATCAGCCATTGTGAAGAATGGGCCTTCTGCGCAGTGACCGCGCAGGCCGTTGGCGCGGACATCGAACGTGTGCGGCCGCGAGCATGGAACTTCGTAGAGACATTCTTCACCGACGCGGAAGCACGGCAGGTGCAGGCCGCGGCGCCGGCATGGCGCGATACGTTGACCACCGCGATGTGGAGCGCCAAAGAAGCGGCGCTGAAAGCTGTCAAATTGGGTTTAACGGTGGACACGCGGCGGGTTGAATGTCAGTTTGATCTCGACCAGCCAGCCGAAGGCGTTTGGACGCCGGTGCAAGTCACCTATACGCCCACGGCCGCGGCCGGCG
>JBGAVB010000445.1:0-2388 GCA_044228345.1 Anaerolineae bacterium
GAAACCACGGCCAGGATGATGAGACCGATGACATCGTCAATGACGGCCGCCCCCAGGACAATTTGCGCTTCCGAAGTTTGTAACTTGCCCAGATCGCGGAAGACGCGCGCGGTGATTCCCACGGAGGTTGCGGTCAAGGCGGCGCCGATGAAGAGGTAGGCGGCGGGCGAGAGGCCAGGCAGCAGCAGCGGGCCAACCACATACGCGCCAAGCACAAACGGCGCGATGACGCCAATCATCGCCACCAGCAGGGCGCGGGCGCCCACCCGGCGCATCTGTTGGATATTCGATTCAAGCCCGACCTGGAAGAGCAGGATGACCACACCCAACTCAGCCAGGAACTTGATGATTTGATTGTCCTTCAACGGCTCTAGCCCGCGCAGGCCAACCAGGGCGAGATTACCGAGGATGACCCCCGCGACCAACTCACCCAGCACGGCCGGCTGACCAAAACGCTCCACCAGGCCGGCCGTCTTGGCCGCCAGCAAGATGAGAACAATCCAGACAAAGGTCGAGGACGCGCTGACCTCGTGGGTAGGCTCCGCGATCGCCTGCACAAAAGGCAGCAAGATCGCCACAATCGCCAGGCCGCTTATCAAACGATGACTTGTGATTTTCATCCGCCTCTCCTATCATCGCTCAAGGACTTGCATGATTCTTGGGCATTGTCGCGCGGCGGTCGAGCCCAAACCACGTTATTTTGCACGCAAGGAACGCGCCTCAACTTAGCACATTGCACAAACACCGGCGGTTTTGCAGACGGATGCCGATAAGCTAAAATTGGGCGCTCTGACACGGTACACTGGAGATCAGAGGTCAGATGTAGTCAGTGCAAAAGGAGGAGTCAACGATGACACAGTCAACCCCACAAACAATGGGCCAGCAATTTGGCCGCCGCTCTTGGGCCGAACCATGGAAAATCAAAATGGTGGAGCCGCTGCGCATGGTCGGCCGCGCGGATCGGGAGAAGGCCCTGGCCGAGGCCGGCTACAACACGTTTCTTCTGCGTTCGGAGGAAGTCTATATTGACCTGCTGACCGACAGCGGCACAAGCGCCATGAGCGATCGGCAGTGGGCTGGCATGATGCTGGGCGACGAAGCCTATGCTGGCAGCCGCAATTTCTACAATCTGGAAAATGCCATTCAGACCTACTACGGCTATCGCTACCTCGTGCCGACTCACCAGGGGCGCGGCGCGGAGCATTTGCTGAGCCATACCACGATCAAGCCTGGGCAGTATGTGCCGGGCAACATGTACTTCACCACCACCCGGCTGCACCAGGAGATGGCTGGCGGTATTTTTGTAGATGTGATCATTGACGAGGCCCATGACCCCGCCAATCTGCACCCGTTCAAGGGCAATGTGGACCTTGGCAAGGTAGAGGCGCTCATCAAGGAGAAGGGCGCCGCCCACATCGCGTACATCAGCCTGGCGGGCACCGTCAACATGGCGGGCGGTCAGCCGGTTAGCATGCAAAATGTGCGCGAGCTGCGCGCCCTGTGCGATCGCTACGGCATCAAGATCTATCTCGACGCCACGCGCATGGCCGAGAACGCCTATTTCATCCAGGAGCGCGAGCCAGGCTATGCCGACAAGTCCATTGCCGCCATCGTGTTGGAGTTCTGCGGCTACACGCACGGCGCGTGGATGAGCGCCAAGAAGGACAGCCTGGTCAACATCGGCGGTTGGCTGGCTGTCAACGATTGGGATTTGTTCGAGGAGCTGCGCAACCTGGTTGTGGTCTTCGAGGGCCTACACACCTATGGCGGTTTGGCTGGCCGCGACATGGAGGCGATGGCGATTGGCACGGCCGAATCCATGCAGGATGATCACATCCGCGCCCGCATCGGCCAGGTGCGTTACCTGGGGCAGCTGCTCACCGATTGGGGCATTCCGATCGTCCAGCCAGTGGGCGGCCATGCCATCTTCGTGGACGCGCGGCGCTTTTACCCCCACATCCCGCAAGGCGAATTTCCCGCGCAGACCCTGGCCGCCCAGCTCTACCTTGATTCGGGCATCCGCTCGATGGAGCGCGGCGTCGTCAGCGCCGGCCGCAATGCCAAGACCGGGGATCACTACTATCCCAAGCTGGAACTGACCCGCTTGACTATTCCGCGCCGCGTCTACACGCAGGCGCATATGGATGTGGTTGCGGAGTCGCTCAAGATCGTTTACGACAACCGTGAGCAGACCCATGGCCTGCGCATGGTTTACGAGCCGAAATATCTACGCTTCTTCCAGGCCCGCTTTGAACCGTTAGGCTGAGGCAAGGCGCAGCCGGTTGGCACGCGCGTGCCGACCGGCTGCGATCAGATCATCACGCTGCAAACTCGAGTTGCATGCGACGGAGATCAATCACCGCGCCTGAACGGCGCAAGAAGTCCATT
>JBGAVB010000446.1:0-2384 GCA_044228345.1 Anaerolineae bacterium
CATGCACGAGATCGGCATCAACCCCAATGGGGCCAATGCCCATTATGGCGCAGCGCGCAATCCGTATGACACGGCGCGTGACCCGGGCGGCAGTTCCAGCGGGCCGGCGGCGGCCGTGGCGGCCGGCCTGTGCCCCATAGCGATTGGCGCGGATGGCGGCGGTTCGATCCGTATCCCGGCCAGTCTGTGCGGCCTGGTGGGGCTAAAACCCACGTTCGGTCGCGTCAGTGAAGCCGGCGCGGCGCCTCTGTGTTGGAGCGTAGCCCATATCGGCCCGCTGGGCGCCACGGTGGAAGATGTGGCCCTGGCCTACGGCTTGATCGCAGGCCCCGATACCCGTGACCCGAATTCGCAGCGGCAGCCAGCCGTTAGTTTGGCCGGCTGGAATACAGCAGACCTGGCGGGTCTGACGGTCGGCGTCTATCGGCCGTGGTTTCGCCACGCCGCGCCGGCTGTCGTTGCGGCCAACGAGGCGATGCTGGCGCAGTTCGAACGCGCAGGCGCGCAGGTGCGCGAGATCGTCGTGCCTGAACTCGACGCTATGCGCGTGGCGCATATCATCATCATCTTGAGCGAAATGTTTGCGAACATGCGTAACCACGGCGCCGCGATGCGTCAGCTCGGCCCTTCAGTGCGAACCACGTTGGCCCTTGCGACCGCGTTCGATGCGAATGATTACATCAAGGCCCAGCGCATGCGCACGCGCGCGCTGGCTATCTTCGATGAGATTTTCCGCCGTGTGGATGTCATTCTGACCCCGGCCACCGCCATCACCGCGCCGGTCATCCCGCCGGGCGCCGGCCTGGGCGCGTGGTCAGACCTGAGCGCGGATACGGAAGTGATGCGCTTCGTCTTCCCCGGCAACTTGACCGGTCTGCCCGCGCTCAGTTTTCCGGTGGGGTACGACGACCAGGGAATGCCCATTGGGATGCAGGCCAGGGGTCGGCACTGGGCCGAGGCCACGCTGCTGCGCGTGGCTTACGTAGCCGAACAGCACACGCAGCGCCGGCGCCCAGGGCGCTATTATCCGTTGTTGGACGCCGCGCGCGCGGCGGGGCCAAGATGATTTCTCTCCCGCCTGCTTTGCAGGTTACGCAGCCGCTGGCCGCCGCGGCCATGCAAATTCTTCTCTTCTTTTTGCTGGCCTTGATCGTCGCGGCGCTGTCACGCCATCTGGCGCGACTCGTGGCCTGGATTACCTACCTGGCGCCGCGTCACAAACGGCCCACCGCCGAGCGGCGCCAGACCCTGCAAAGCTTAGTTGCCAGCGGTATCAAATTTGCTGCATTCGTGGCCGCTATCGTCGCCGCGCTGGGACTTTTCATCCAATCCGACACCTTGATCTGGATGATTGGTCTCTTCAGTGCGGCGTTCGGTTTGGGCGCACGGGCCTTTGTCAATGATCTCCTGGCCGGCGGCAGTTTCATTTTTCGCAATACGTTTGCCATTGGCGAGAAGGTCGAATTGATCCTCGGGATGGAGCATGTTCAAGGGGTGATCGAGCGGGTCAACGTGCTAGACACGCTTGTGCGCGCGCCAACCGGCGATTTGTTCACGGTGCCTAACGGCGAAATCCGGGTCATCCGCAACTTCAGCCGCGCCGACTTCTCCAGCGTCAAGTTGACTTTCATGGTGTCGTGCGCAGACCTGACGCGCGCCCTGGTTCTCCTAGAAACCTTGGGGCAGGAGGCTGTTACCCTCCTGCCCGACTTGATGGAACCCTGGCACGTGCTGGCAGCGACGGAAGATCTGGGCGTCAAGACCCCCTTGACCGTGATTGCCAAAGCAACCTTTGCCCATGCCGCTGCGTTGAAGCTGGAAATTGCCCAACTGCTGCAAGCGCGCTTACAGGCAGCCGGTATTGCTTTGATGGAATAGCGGCGGCCCGTTGCCTTAGAGCGCGGCCAGCGCCGCGTTCAGCTCAGGCGTGCGGGCCGGAATCGGGGGTCGCGTTTCGCTCGTCAGGTCGTGCTGCGGCGGGCGTTCGCCGCGTCCCGTGCCAGCCAAGGCGGCAATCTCGGCCCGGCTGGTCAAGACGCTTGCGACTTTGCCATCTAACATCTGAATGACCGTATCGGCGTAGGGCACCATGCGCAGGTCGTGCGTGACCATGATGCCGGCGCGGCGCTGTTCGTGAATCAGGGCGGCAAAGGTTTCCACGGCCTGAAACGCGCGCTCGGTATCCAGCGAAGCGGTGGGTTCATCGGCCAGCACGACTTGCGGGTTGTGAATGAGCGCACGGGCAATGGCTACGCGCTGCTGCTGGCCGCCCGAAAGCTGGCGCGGGAGGTTGTGCAGACGATCGCCCAGGCCCAGTCGCGCCAACAGCTCACGCGCCCGCGCCTGGCTGGTTTTGTCCAGCTTGCCGTTGAGGCGCAGCATCA
>JBGAVB010000447.1:0-2378 GCA_044228345.1 Anaerolineae bacterium
GGCATTGACACGGGGACGAACCTCAGAGGCGATTCGTAAATTGATGAAGCTCCAGCCCAAAGTCGCGCGTTTGATGCGGGATGGTCGGGAAGAGGAAATACCTGCAGACGAAGTCGAACTTGGCGATGTAATCCTAGTCCGTCCGGGCGAATCCATCGCGGTGGATGGTCTGGTGTTTGAAGGATATTCAGCAGTGGATGAG
Source organism: Anaerolineae bacterium (assembly GCA_044228345.1). GTDB lineage: Bacteria > Chloroflexota > Anaerolineae > SSC4 > Amarolineaceae > Amarolinea. The sequence goes on from JBGAVB010000447.1 coordinate 203, forward strand.
TCCATGCTGACCGGCGAAAGTCTGCCCGTGGATAAGAAACCAGGCGACGCCGTGATTGGCGCTACGCTCAACAACCAGGGCATGCTCAAGTTCGAGGCAACGAAGGTCGGGCGTGAGACCGCGCTGGCGCAGATCATCCGCCTGGTGCAGGAGGCGCAAGGCTCCAAAGCCCCGATCCAGCGCCTGGCCGATCAGGTCTCGGCCATTTTCGTGCCCGTTGTGCTGGCGCTGGCCGCGCTGACGTTCCTGGGCTGGTATTTCCTCGGCCAGGTCGGGTTTACCCAAGCGCTGGTTTACACCATCGCCGTGCTGGTGATTGCCTGCCCCTGCGCGCTGGGCCTCGCCACGCCAACGGCGATCATGGTTGGCACTGGGAAGGGCGCGGAGAGCGGCGTCTTGTTCAAGAGCAGCGAGGCGCTGGAGCGCAGTCACAAGCTGACCACGGTGGTGCTGGACAAGACCGGCACGATCACGAATGGCAAGCCGGCGATGACCGACCTGGCGCTCGTCGGCCAGGACCAGGTCTCCAGGGCAGATGTTCTATTCCTCGTAGCGTCGGCGGAAAAAGGCTCTGAGCATCCTTTGGGGCAGGCGATTGTCAAAGCCGCGGAGGCTGAGGGCATCCGCCTGGCCGCGCCGGAGCGCTTCGAGGCCCTGGCGGGCATGGGCGTGCGCGCCACGATCAACGGCCGCGCCATCCTGGTGGGCAATGTGCGTCTGTTCGAGCAAGAGAAAATTGACATAAGTGCGATGGCTGCCACAGTCACACGGCTGCAGGACGCGGGCAAGACCGCGATGCTGGCCGCGGTAGATGGTCAACCCGCCGCGGTCATCGCCGTGGCGGACACCGTCAAAGAAGGATCGGCCGCGGCCATTGCCCAGCTGCACGACCAGGGTTTGCGGGTGGTGATGATCACGGGCGACAATCAGCGCACGGCCGACGCCATCGCCCGCCAAGTGGGGATTGATCAGGTGTTGGCAGAGGTGCTGCCCGGCGACAAGGCCGCGCAGGTGAAATCGCTGCAGCAGCAGGGCCAACTGGTCGGTATGGTGGGGGATGGCATCAACGACGCGCCCGCGCTGGCGCAGGCCGATGTCGGCATCGCGATTGGCACCGGCACGGATGTCGCGATGGAGGCCGCAGGCGTCACGCTGATGAGCGGCGACCTGCGCGGCGTGCCGCGTGCGCTGGCGCTCAGCCGCGGCACCATGCGCGTCATCAAGCAGAACCTGTTTTGGGCTTTCTTCTACAACGTGATTCTGATCCCGGTCGCAGCCGGCGTCTTCTACCCGCTGTTCGGGCTGCGCCTGCACCCGGTGCTCGCCGCGGGCGCCATGGCCTTCAGCAGCATCTTCGTGGTCACGAACTCCCTGCGTCTCAAGGCGTTCGATGCCAGGCGCGATCGTCTGCCGCGCACGGGCAATCCTGCGTTGTCGCCCTCGGCCGCCTAGGGAAACAGACGCCATGCCTGCCGCGCCGCTGGGCCAATCGCGTGTGCCATGAACACACGCGGATTGGCTCGGCGGCTGCCTTGCCTCGATGAGTTGCTCCACGAACTTCTCGTTGATTTGACGCATGCCGCTCGCCGTTGCACAGAACGGCGCACAAGATGGTTTCAATCGCTTGACGTATTGCCTGTTTTGCAGAAATATGGTATAGTCAACGTGTGAAACGTCTACGCAATCCGTGGGTCATTCTGTCGCTGATCATCTCGCTGCTTGCCTCGGCCGCGTTAGGGCCAGCAGCCGTACGCGTCGTGAGCCGCAGCCTGGCCAACCGGGCGTTGGACGCAGGACAACCGGCGCGCGCGGCGGCCGTCCTCAGGGCGGCGCTGGTTTTGCAGCCGCAGTCCGCGCCGCTGCACGATGCGCTCGGCCTGGCTCTTCATGCGCAGGGTGATGCGGCCCAGGCCCTGGCCGAATTTCAGCAGGCTGTGCAGTTGAACCCCGCGCTGGCTTCGGCGCAGAACAACCTCGGCGTAACCTTGCTGGCCCTGGGGCAGCCCACGGCCGCCGCCGCGGCGTTGACGCAGGCAGCGCGCTTGAACCCGGGGCTGGCGCAGGCTTTCCTCAACCTGGGCCATGCACAGCGGGCGGCGGGTCAACGTGAGGCAGCCTTGACCGCATTCCGGCGCGCGGCTGATCTCGACCCCCGGCCCATTGATGCTCGTTTGCA
>JBGAVB010000448.1:0-2367 GCA_044228345.1 Anaerolineae bacterium
GGGCGACAGGCGGCGCGACTCGTCGTCCGACGCCGGCGGTGCGGCCGCGGCGGCTTGTGCTGGCGGTTGACGCGTAGGCGCGCCGGGCGCGGCGACATCCTCGCCGGGCGCGCCAATAAGAGCAATCAGCGCGCCAGCCTTGACCGTCTCGCCGTTGGCCGCGACGATGCTCAGCACCGTGCCGGCCACGGGCGAGGGAATCTCAGTATCCACCTTGTCGGTCGAGACTTCCAGCAGCACATCGTACTGTTTGACCGTGTCGCCCACCTGCACGCGCCAGCGGCTGACAGTGCCTTCCACGACGCTTTCGCCCAACTGCGGCATGAGTATTTTAGTTGCCATCTTTGATTCTCCTTGCCGCGCTCAATAGGCCGCCAACTGGCGAATGGCCGCAGCAATTTTGTCCGCATTGGGCATAAAGAAGTCCTGCATCGGATGGCTGAACGGCACGCCGGGCACATCCGGCGCACACACGCGCGTGATCGGGCCATCCAGGTAGTCGAAGGCTTCTTCGGCGATGATGGCGGCAATCTCGCCGGCCAGGCCGCCGGTTTTGTTGTCCTCGTGCACAAGGATGACCTTGCTGGTTTTGCGCACCGATGCGTACATCGTCTCCTTTCGAGCGGGGCCAGGGTGCGCAGGTCAACGACCTCGACATCAATGCCTTCGGGCGCGACCATCTCGGCCGCGCGCAGCGCTTCGTGCAGCATCAGCCCATAGCCGATCACGGTCAAGTCGCGGCCCGGGCGCTTGACATCTGCTTTGCCAATCGGCACCACGTAATCGCCCTCCGGCACCTCGCCTTTGATCAAGCGATAGGCCTTCTTGTGTTCCAGGAACAGCACCGGGTCGGGCACGCGCAAGGCCGCGCGCAGCAGGCCCTTCATGTCATAGGGTGTGCTCGGCGCGACGACGTAGAGACCGGGCACATGGCAGAAAAAGGCCTCGATGGACTGCGAATGATAAAGCCCGCCGCTGATACCCCCGCCATAGGGCGCGCGTATCAACATCGGCACGGCAAACTGACCATTGGAGCGATAGCGGAAACGCGCGGCTTCGCTCACAATCTGGTTGAACGCTGGAAAGATGAAATCGGCAAATTGAATTTCGCAGATAGGGCGCACGCCATTCAGCGCCATGCCAATGCCGACCGCAATGATGGACAGCTCAGAGAGCGGGCTGTCTATCACCCGATCAGGGCCGAACTCATCGAACAGGCCCTGGGTGGCGCGGAATACGCCGCCGCGTGGGCCAACGTCTTCGCCCGTGATGATGATGGTGGGGTCACGACGCATCTCTTCCGCCATGGTATCGCGGAGGGCTTCAATGTTTGTTTTAATTGCCATGGGTCACCTCACATCTTGCCAAAGACAGGAAAGAGCGCATCTTCTGGTTTGGGGTAGGCCGCGGCCATGGCGTATTCGGTGGCCGCATCTACCTGGGCGCCTACACGTGCGGCGATCTCATCTCGCATGGCGGTGGTCAGCACGCCGCGGGCCAGCAAGATCTTTTCAAAGCGCTGGATGGGGTCCTTGTGCTTCCACTCCTCCACCTCTTCACGGCTGCGATAACTGCGGTCGTCATCGTCCGACGAATGGGGCACGGGGCGGTAGGTCTTGGCTTCGAGCAGACTTGGCCCATCGCCGCGGCGCGCGCGGGCCACGGCTTCGGCCGAGACATTGTACGCCTCCAACACGTCATTGCCGTCGTAAATCACGCCGGGCATACCGTAGGCGGCGCCGCGGTCGGCCACATTCTCCACCGCCATCTGCTTGGACACCGGCACCGAAATAGCGTATTGATTGTTCTGGCATAAGAAAATCACGGCCAGCTTGTGGATGCCGGCCCAATTCAGGCCTTCGTGGAAATCACCTTGGCTGGTGCTGCCTTCGCCAAAGGTCGTCACGACTACCTCGTCGAGGTGACGCAGTTTGGCCGCCAGCGCAATGCCCGCGGCTTGGGGAACTTGCGTGGCCACGGGGCTGGAACCGCTGACGATGCGCAGCTTGCTGTTGCCAAAGTGCGCTGGCATTTGACGCCCGCCGCTGCTCGGGTCTTCGGCTTTGCCAAAGAGCGGCAGCATCAAATCGGTGGGGGTGGCGCCCAACGCCAGATTGAACGCGATGTCCCGATAGTAGGGATGCAGCCAATCATAACCTGGACGCATGGCGAAGGCCATGCCAACCTGACAGGCTTCGTGGCCCATGGCTGAGATGTGAAAAGGAACTTTGCCCTGGCGATTCAACACCCACATGCGCTCATCGAGTTTGCGTGAGAGCATCATGATCTCCAGCATCGCGAGCAGTTGGTCGTTGCTTAAATCACCAGCATAGTCGTGGGTGACAAACTGGTTTGGCCGTAACGCCG
>JBGAVB010000449.1:0-2362 GCA_044228345.1 Anaerolineae bacterium
GTAATCGGCTGAAGTCGGAGCGGGTACTTCTGAAGACATTGCTCACTCTCACCTTTTGAAACAAAGACACAACCAAAAAACTTTGCAACAATTCTGCAAAGTTGCGACATACTAGCATTTTCGTGGCTTCTATGCAAGCTGATGTGGTGTCATTTCGGTATCGACAAAAATTGCCTTTATGGGGCCTCTGCGCTAGAATGGACGGCTGCAATTGGTGTTCACGGAGAGGTCGCATAGCTCGGCCGAGTGCGCCCGTCTCGAAAACGGGTAGGGCTAAACACCCTCGAGGGTTCAAATCCCTCCCTCTCCGCCAACACAGCCTTTGCCGTGTGTCCACGGCGAGGGCTGTTGTTTTCTTTGACAAAGCGAATTGAATCAGGTAAGATGAACCTGGTCGTGCTAGACGGGGCGCTAGCGGTGCCTTGTACCCGAAATCCGCTATAGGCGGGGTTGAATTCCCCTTTGAGGGCCTTCGTCCGTTCGGGGACTGCGGGGCTGAGCAGCGTTGATGGTTGGGTCCTGTGCGGCGGGAGCCTGTGAATCGTGTCAGGACCGAAAGGTAGCAGCACTAAGCGGTTTCTCCTGGGTGCCACGGGGCTGCCTGGCCTGAGCCAGCTGGTACCAGTAAGCCAGGATGGCCGCTCGAGGAGGGGTGCACGACCAGGACTTGTCGAAACTGCGGGTGATCGCTGATCATCCGCAGTTCTTTTTGCCCCGCGCTTGATTCCTCTCCTCATTCTCGCACGCGAACGGTTTTGACCTCGATCGCGTCGCACGTCATCCAGGGCAGCAGGCCGCAGCGACTGCGCAGCCGCTGACCGTCGGCGGCGCGGTAAAGCCCCACAATCAAACGATAAACGCCGCTGTGCAGCGTCTGCGGCGTCCCCAGACTTTGCTGATCGAGCACCATCTCGCCAGGCAGCCACTGTGAGGTGGCGTAGCGGCCAAATGCAGGCTGCGCTTCCTGGCTGGCAACCACCTGGCCGTCCCGGTTGAGCAATTGTACCACAACAACCACGGTTGGGCGCATGACCGATTGATCAGCCTGCCACAGGAGGGTCACCGGAACGGCATCGCCAGGGCTAATCATGGTGGCCGGCGAGGAGGCTGTGAGCAGCGACAGGGGGCCGAACGCCGCCAGGACGGGCTGTTGGGGCGGCTGCGCGTGGGGCGTCAACGTGACGCTGCCCAAGATCAGCGCGTCCGCCTCGGTGGGCGCGGAGGCGTCTGTCACGGGCAGCGCCTGCCCGCTGGTCGGATCATAGAAAATGACCATCAGCCGATAGTCCCCTGGCGGCGTCCCAACGGGAATCTGGAGACGGAGCGGCTGCGGCAGCGATTCCTCGTTGATCAGCGTGACCAGGTCGCGTTGATTGCCGCCCACCGGTTCGTCTGCTTGCGCCCACACGTGGTTGGCCTCGTCAACCAGGCGCAGCGACAGGGACACAGCCTGACCGGGCTGTCCCGGCGCCCGCTGCAGCCGCAGGTGCGCGCGCACGATCTGCCCGGAACTGAGTGTGGCGGTCGGCTGCGCGCTGGCGCTGACGCGCAGCCATGAGGCCACCTGCCATTGAAACGATGGCGACGCCGCGATGGCTTGCGGGCTCCAGAACCCCTGCACGCGCAGATTCGCTTCTCCACTGAAGACATCATCCTCGAACAAGCGCCATGCGGTGAGGGCATCGCGCACGCGGCCTTGCGGATCGGTGACCGTGTCGTAGATGCGGTACTGCCACAGACGCGGGAAAAGCGCGGCCAATTCGGTCAAGCGGCGGCGCGTTTCATCCGCGGTGATCGCATAAAAATCGGCGCGGGGATCGCCCCAGCCCAGGTTGGCCGGGCCATCCACGCTTCCCATTTGCACGATGACCGCGCCCGGCGCGTCTGTCAGCTGTTGTGCTGTGGCTGGCGACAGATCGGCCAGGCGACCGCGCCAGGCAATCGGTTGATCCCAGTAGGTCAAGAGCGCGGTGTAGGCGTAGCCCGCGTTGACCAGGATCACATCGCCGGGGCGCCAACGGCTGGACAGAAAACGAACCGCGGCGCGATGATCGTCCGCAGCCAGCGCCGGGTCGTTCCAGGCGCGCTGCATGGACAGGGCGCTGAGCAGAATCAAGCCGGCGCAGGCGATAACGGCCAGCGACCGGCCGGCGCGCAGCCGCCAGCGCCAAAGGCTGACGACGCCGAGCGCCAACAATAGACTGAAGGGCGGCGCGTAGGTGAAGACATAACGAACATGGTAGAGCGGTGTGCGCAGGACCGAAACCAGGTAAATCAACAGGAGGGGCGCGAAGGTGTAGGCGAGCAAAAACCCCGTGGGAGAGACCAGGGCGTCGCGCAGGCGCCGAGACAGCGGCCTGGG